>NZ_DATHFX010000444.1:0-5422 GCF_035317885.1 Pinirhizobacter sp. | reverse complement strand
ACCACGGCAGACCGGTCAGTTGCAGTTCCGCATTGCCGACCTTGCGCGTGATGCGGACATGTTGCCCACCGTGCACGAGGTGGGCGAGCAATTGCTTGAAAAGCATCCGGAGCTCGCCGAGCGACTGGTCACCCGTTGGGTGGGCGACGCGGCGCGCTACGTCCACGCCTGACAAAGCGTTTTGACGGGTGGTTGGGGGTCGGAGTGAATACTCCGACCCCGTTTCGACCCCGCTGACGCCCTGGGTTATCCTTCGCGGTCTTTCCCCGTGCTGGGACGCCCGATGACTAAGCCGCAGCTCCTGATCGACACTGACCCTGGCGTGGATGACGCCCTGGCGATCCTCATGGCCCATGCGCACGCTAATGTCGCGGCGCTCACCGTCGCCGCGGGCAATGTGGGCCTTGCGCACACGGTGCGCAACGCCTGCCGGCTGGTGGACGTGGTCAAGTCGGCCACTCCCGTGTTTCCCGGATGTGCGACCCCGTTGGTGCGCATGCCCGAGGAAGACGCCGCCTTCGTCCACGGCAAGGATGGCTTCGGCGATGTCGGTTATCCCGGGCCCGTCACGAGGCCAAGGGACGAACATGCGGCGCTGGCCTTGTTGCGGCTGACCCGCGAACGTCCGGGTGAACTCACCTTGGTAGCCCTTGGCCCGCTCACCAACCTCGCCCTGGCGCTAAGACTGGACCCGACCCTGCCTGAAAGGGTCAAGCGCCTGGTGATCATGGGCGGCGCCGTCACCGGCCATGGCAACACCGGCAGGGTGCCGGCCGAATTCAATATCGGCTTCGACCCGGAGGCCGCCCAGGTGGTGTTCGAATCCTTCGGGATGTTCGACCTGGTCGATTGGGAAGCCACCGTGCGGCACGCCTTCGACGACACTCTGCTCGACGCCTGGCTTGCCGCCGGCGATGCCCGGGCGGAGCTCTTCGGCAAGATCTTCCAGGTGGCCCGGGCTTTCAATGCGCGCCACGAGCGCCGGGGCTTCATCGCCGCCGACGCGCTGGCCATGGCCGTGGCACTGGATCCGGCCATCATTACCCGGGCGGAAACCCGCCACGTCGCCATCGAACTGGACGGGCGCCTGACCCGAGGGGCGACCGTGGTCGACTGGCAGCGCCGGCTCGGCCATGCCCCCAATGCCCGGATCGTGCTGGACGTGGACTCCGAGCGCTTCGGGGCCATGATCGCCCGGGCGCTGGGGGCCTGAAGCGCAGCCGGGGTCAGAGTATTCACTGTGACCCCCAATGTCCGTCACTGGCCCCAAGTTGCGGCGGTCCGGGTGCGACGCTACAATACCCGTCTTTTCGCCCCGCATTCGAGTCAATACCATGAAGCAAGACGCCCATCCCAAGTACCACTCGGTCGTTTTCCAGGACCTCTCCTCGGATTTCTCGTTCCTTACCCGTTCCACGATGTCCGCCAAGGAAACCGTGAAGTGGGAAGACGGCAACGAATACCCGCTGATCAAGGTTGATATCTCCAGCCATTCGCACCCGTTCTACACGGGTAAGCAGAAGACGCTCGACGTCGGCGGCCGCGTGGACAAGTTCCGCCAGCGCCTGGCTGCTGCCGGCAAGAAGAGCTAAAACACCACGCGCCGCCTGCGGGGCGGCGGACATGGTGTACCGACACGGGGCGGGCCCACGGGCCCGCCCCGTGTTTTTTTGCGGCTGTCCAGCCCATGCGCCAACGCATGTTCCCGGGGTCGATATGCGATAATGCCCCGATGCATTGCCCCCGGGCATGCTTGGCCGCCCCTCCCCAGGCGGCTTCCCACATACCAATACCGGTAGCGGGGCCTTGGCTTCGTTCCCGGCGAACCAAGGAGCACGCCGTGTCCGACGCCAAGATCGTCAACCTCGTCGATGAGTCCAACAAGCGCTCAAGCCAGCTACCCCTGGTGGGCGGTACGCTCGGGCCTGACTGCATCGACATCGCCACGCTGTACAAGGACACCGGTCACTTCACCTACGACCCAGGCTACGGCAGCACCGCCAGCACCAAGAGCGCCATCACCTACATTGATGGCGACGCCGGAATCTTGCTCTATCGCGGCTACCCGATCGAGCAGCTGGCAGAGAAGTCTAACTTCCTGGAAACGTCCTACCTGCTGCTCAACGGCGAATTGCCGAACAAACAGCAGTTCTCCAGCTTCGAGCACGACATCACGCATCACACGATGATGCACGAGTCCCTGAAGGACTTCTTCAAGGGCTTCCACCACGATGCGCACCCGATGGCCATCCTGGCCGCGTCCGTCGCCTCGCTGTCGGCCTTCTACCACGACGACCTCAACGTCGACGATCCGGCGGACCGCAAGCTCGCCGCCGTTCGCCTGATCGCCAAGATGCCGACCATCGCGGCGGCATGCTTCCGCTATTCGGTGGGTTGGCCGCTGCGCTATCCGCGCAACAACCTCGAGTACGTCGAGCGCTTCCTGCACATGATGTTCGAAGTGCCCAGCGAGCCGCTGGAATTGAATCCGGTGGCCGCCAAGGCGCTGGACCTGCTCTTTATCCTGCACGCCGACCACGAGCAGAATGCTTCCACCTCCACGGTCCGCCTGGTCGGTTCCACCGGGGCCAATCCCTACGCATCGATCGCCGCCGGCATCACCGCGCTGTGGGGCCCGGCCCACGGCGGCGCCAACGAGGCGGTGCTCAAGCAGCTCAACGAGATCGGCTCGCCCGACAACGTCGAGACCGCCGTCAAGCGCGCCAAGGACAAGAACGACAGCTTCCGCCTGATGGGCTTCGGCCACCGCGTGTACAAGAATTTCGACCCGCGCGCCAAGATCATCCGCGAGATGTGCCACAAGGTGCTCAACGAGCTCGGTGTCAACGATCCGCTGCTCGACGTCGCCCTGAAGCTGGAGGAAGCGGCGCTCAAGGACGACTACTTCGTCGAGCGCAAGCTGTACCCGAACGTCGATTTCTATTCCGGCCTGATCTACAAGGCGCTGGGCATCCCCACGGAGATGTTCACCGTGATGTTCGCCATCGCGCGCACATCCGGCTGGATCGCCCACTGGATCGAGCAGCACGAAACCCCGGGCTCGCGCATCGGCCGTCCGCGCCAGATATACATTGGCGCCGACACCCGCGATTACCCGTCGGGCAAGCGCTAAGCTTCACCGCCACACGCTGCAAAAAGAAACCCGCTCAAGGCGGGTTTCTTTTTGCGTCAGTGATTATCTTTCTTCTTGTCGTCATGCGGCTGCGGGCGGCCGCCACCACCGCGCGGGGCTTCGCGATGCTGTTCCGGTCGCGGTGCGGCGTGTTGTTCCATATGGGGCTGCTGCATGTGCGGCTGCTGGACGTTAGGCCGGGGCGACTGGTGTTGTTCGAAGCTCGGCCGTGACGGGGCGGCGGTCTCCGGCCGGGCAGCGTGATGCATTGCCTGTTCCGGCCGTGGCTGGAAGCCCTGGCCACCGGGCTGCGCATGCGGTGTCGGATCCACGTGTCGGGGCTGGGACTGCGGACGATTGGTGAAGCGCTGCTGTGGCGACGCATGGGGCGTTGGTGCGATGCCGTTGCCGGGGGTGCGTGGCTGTTGACCGGCTACATTGGCCGGTTGCCCGAAGCTACGGTCGCGGTGCGAGTCTTGCATCGTGTTGCGAATGGGATTGGCGGCACCGGTCTGCGGTGGTGCATGTCCCTGGGCGACGTTCGGTTGGCCCGGCCGTCCGCGGTCCGCCGGCTGCGCATGTTGCTGCAGCATCTGCGGGGTGAAGTTCGGACGCTGCATATGGGCGATGTCGGGACGGCCGTTGGGCGTGCCGGGGCGATTGGCAGGGCCCTGGGCACCTGGGCGATGGTTCGCGTCGGGGTTGGGCAAGCCTGGCCGCGCACCTGCCTGCGGTGCAAAGCGGTTGGCCTGGCCGTTGTGATCCTGGCGGCCGCGATTGTCGATCGTGTTATTGATGTTGCGGTTGATGGTGACATTGTTGACGCGGTTGTTGATCACCGTGCGGCGGGTGACATAGGTGTGGTTGTTGTAGACCACGGCCGGGCGCGGTCCACGATAACCTCCGCCTGGTCCGGGGCCGCCATGGCGGCCGCCCCAGTTCACGTTCCAGGCGTGCCAGCCGTAATCGCGGCGATCATGGTGATGGTCGAAGGCGCTTGCGATCAGCACGCCGGCGGTGAAGGCGATGGCGCCGGTGGCGATGATCTCGCCGGTGGTGAAGCGCGGCGCCGGACGCCAGGCATAGCCCGGGTAAACGTAGTCGGTTTCGCCGTACACCAAGGCGGGGTCGTAGCTGGGCACGTACACCACGTCCTCCTCCGCAGGTTCGATCACGATGGTCTGCGGCGGCGCCTCGATAATGGTGGTGCTGCTTTCCTCATAGACCGTACCGTCGTCGGCGTACTCCGGCGGCTGATAACTGGAGCTGTCGACCACCTCCACCTTCTGCTGCGGCGTGGTCTTCAAGTTGCCTTTCGCCTGCGCGCGCTGGCGCATCACCTGGATGGCGTTGAGCACATCGTTGGGATCGTTTGCATAGGCCTGGCCGAGCGAAGTGGTCCAGTCGATGTTGCGGGCCAACTGGTCGAGCACGGCGGGGAAGGCGGTCAGTGCCTTGACGCTCGGATCCCACGGCTGCTGGCTCGCTTCATCCTGCAGGGCATCAGGCTTCTCGCCGTTGTGTTCGGCCATCCAGGAATTGGCCGAACTCACCTGGTCGGGATAGGTGGATGCGGCAAGTGTCTGCGCCACGAGCTTGTCGGGGAACAAGGCTATGGGTGATACGAGCTGGTAGAGCTGCTCGGCGGAGGGTTGCCCGCCTTGGTCCTGCCCGCCTTGGTCCGGCGCCCCCTGGTCTTGGGCGGCGTTGTCCTGGGCCGGCGGTGGCTGCACGGCTGGCGTCGATGCCGCGAGGCTCGCCTGGGGATCGGTCGCGGCCATGGCGTTGTCGCTATCGGAATGACATGCCGAAACGGCGGCAATGGCCGCGTAGAGAGCGGTCCAGCGAAGGAAACCCAGCCGACTTGCCTTGCCCATTGAAGTTACTCCCACCCTGGTATGCATGTGTGACCAAGCTTGATGGCAAGAAAGTGACTGCACGCTTGCTCAGGTTATGGCGGCCCGGCCGGCGTTTGGTCAGCCTTCAGCCTTCCAGCGTGCCGCACGGAAGGTGATGTTGAAGCGATATTCCCCGGTAAGGGGATGCGATGCTTCCTTCAAAGGCAGGACGCCGTGGTAGGCCAGGCGCGAAGGGCCGCCCCAGACCACCACGTCACCGTGTACCAGCGGCACCCGTTGCTTGGGTCCGGCACGTTCGGTGCTCCCGAACTGGAAGGTGGCCGGCACACCAAGGGAAACCGACACGATGGGCTGGGTGCCGTCGCGCTCGTCACGGTCCTGGTGCATGGTCAGGCGACTACCGGGTGCGTAGCGGTTGACCAGGCATGCG
>NZ_DATHFX010000443.1:0-13925 GCF_035317885.1 Pinirhizobacter sp. | reverse complement strand
TCAGAAATATCAATGCGACAGGCCGCTCGGCTTGAGCATCTAGCTGCAGTTGCAGGAACGCCGGACTAACTGCTGATTACGAGGTTAAAGTTTCATCCCGAGCCAGATTACCGATTCAGTAGCTGCAGCGACAACAGGCTTAAAGATAAATAGACCGGCGTTTTGGTAAACCTGCTGCCTGTCGTTTAAACGTTCTGCGAAGTTTCGGCATCCAACGATCTTGACCGGTGTTGGATTGGGCCAAGACACGTCGAACGGGGTGATCTCATGCAAATGAAAGGTCAGGCGGGCAGCGGCAGGAGCGTTTTTTCTTGCGTGAAAGGGATCATCTTCTTCGTGCTGTTCCTTTCAGTCAGCACAGCCATCTATGCGCAAAAGGACAACCGGATCGTCATAGGAACCACGGAAGTCTTTCATTCTTCCGTTCTGGGTGAGGACCGGACCATCCTGGTTCATGTCCCTCAGGGTGAGCCCGGGCAACGCTATCCAGTACTGTATGTGTTGGATGGCGAGGATCACTTTGGCTCGGCAGTGGCATTTACCGAGCAGTTGAGCGGGGTATTTCCACAACTGATTGTTGTTGGCATAAAAAATACCGATCGGCAACGAGACTTGACGCCCGACAAGGGGCATATCGGCAAGATCCTGAGCGCAAACGAGTCTGCAAGGTCCGGTGGCGGCGGGAACTTCATGTCCTTTGTCGAAAAGGATCTGATCCCCTATATCGATCAACACTATCCAACCGCACCCTATCGCATTATTAGCGGTCATTCGTTGGGTGGGTTGGCTGTACTCAATGCTTTCTACTATCACACGGCCTTGTTCAATGCCTATATCGCCATCGATCCAAGCATTTGGTGGGATGACCAGGACTGGATCAGGACGGCTGAAAAGTCATTCCTGAAAAAAGACTTCGCGAACAGAAGGCTATTCGTTGCGGCGGCCAACAACATTCCAGCCGGGTATGACATCAAATCCATTCTGAAAGATACGACTGGCCTGTCGCCCGTGACTCAGGCAGTACTTCCGTTTATAAGCTTCCTGCGTGAAAGCAAGCTACGGAACCTGGACTGGTCAAGCAAGTTTTACCAGAATGAACGCCATGGAACGGTTGAACTGAATGCCGAATATGATGCACTTAGGTACATATTTCGTGACTATGAATTCAACGTCCGACAGTTCAATGAGCATCCCGATTGGGATCGCTACGTGCTGCTTAAAGCGCACTACCAAGAGGTTTCCCAGCGAATGGGCTATACGGTGCTACCTTCCGAAAGCATGGTGAACCAGTTGGGCTATGCGTGCATGGAACAGCACCAGATGAAGCAAGCGGCCGCTCTATTTGAAAGAAACACCAATGAGCATCCGAAGAGCGCGAACGCCTTCGATAGCCTGGGTGATTACTACGTGGCTGCAGGTGACAAGCCAAAGGCGATTGAAGCCTTCTCCAAGTCGCTAACCCTCGGCAACATGACAGATACCCGTCAAAAGCTGGATGCCCTCAGAGGGAAATGACGCTAGTACTTTAAATGTTCGCGCGGCCCGTTGAGCCATCCAAGTGCACGGCGGACCCAGGCGCCTGCCAGGTCGGAGTTCCATATGAAGGTGGCCACGCTCCTGGGTGGCATCGTGTACTGGAAGCGGACCGGACCTTGCGCCACCGTCACCGGGGTCGGCTCGGTGTGGCTGTTCACCACCACCAGTACCATCGATTCGTCGGAAACGTTCTGGAAGGCCACGTTTTCCAGGCCTTTCTCGGTGGCGGTGGATCCCACCCGCACGGCGCCCGGCAAGACGAATCGGCTGAAGTGCGCGATCGCGTAGTACTCGTCATTACGGGTGATCTCGCCAGTTTGCGAGTCGATCGTGATGATGCCCTTGCACAGGGCGCATCCGCCGAAGTGGGGGCCGTGGTTCTCGTCCAGCGCCAGGTTCCAGTACACCACGCCACGTGCCCAATTACGCATGCTGGCGACCAGCAGGTTATTCGAGAACCAGATCAGTTCACCGTTGGCCGCCGACGCCCAGTCGCCGCCGGAGCATTCGGTTAGATAGACATCCTTCTTCGGAAACGCCCGGTGGACATCACTCTGTGCATGGGGCGCGCCGGCGTAGCAATGCCAGGCCACGCCATCGACATAGCGTGCGGCATCAGCGTCGCCCAGTACCGCCAGCGGTTCCTCCGGATGGTTCCAGTTGTGGTCCCAATCCAGGATGCGGGTTGTCGATTTGCGGCTGGCCAGTTTCGGGCCAAGGTACTTGCCGATGACGCGCGCGCGCGTGGCTGCCGGCATCAACATGCCCGGGTAGGTGAGGGGCGAGAAGGACGGCTCGTTCTGCAAGGTCAGGGCAAAGATGGGAATGCCATAGCCGCGGTAGGCGTCAATGTATTTGACGAGGTAGTCTGCGTATGCGCTTTCGTACTGCTCGAGAAGCTCGCCACCCACCAGCACCTGACTGGACTTCATCCAGCCTGGCGCCGTCCACGACGAGGCGATGATGCGCATGTCCGGATTGATCGCCAGCACTTCCTGCACGGTGGGGATCACATCGCGTGTATTGGGGGTGACATTGAAGTGCGTCAGGTCAGGATCGGTCTGGCCCGGCGGCAGGTCATCGAGCGTGTAGAGGTCCAGCGAGAAATCCGAGGCACCGATGGTCAGGCGCATCATGTTCAGGCCGAGATTGGGCGGCCGCCCATACAACTCGTGCAACAGGGCGGTCCGCTGGACAGCGTTGATCTTGTTCTGGAGCAACCAGGCCGACGAATCGGTCATGGCGGCTCCGAACCCGACCATGGTCTGGTACGACTTGTCGACGTTGACAATCACTTCGGCGGGCGCCTCGCCGGGAACGCTCGTTTCGATCGAAGGCTGCTGCACGAGTTGGAGGCGGCGGTCTTCCGTGCTCAGCCACACCTCGACCGCTGGCATGGACGGCGGGAGGGGCGGGGCGACGACGACCTGTGCCACCGGATGCGCGAAGCGCGGGGCATACAGGCCGGCCAGGGTGAGCAGGGTAAACAGGGCGATGAAGAAGGCGGCCGCCAGGCGGGAGCCGGAAGGGCGGTCAACCACGGTGGGCATTCATCCTGTCGCTCACATTGGGGTTCACTCGGGCCACGGCGCTCCTGGGCTTGCGATTCAACAAAGGCACGTCAAGCGTGAGCCTTGTTAAGCTATCAGGCAAGCCCAGGGGGAGAAACGCATCGTGTCGCTTCCGCAAATGCCCTCCAGCAGGAATTATCGCCTGGCCGCCGCACGCACCCTGGCGCTCGCTGGCCTTCTTGCCCTGGCCGCCTTTGGAGCGGGCACGGCCTGGGCCGATGGAGTCCAACAAGCGCTCCCGCCATGGACGGATGGCTACCTCTACATCCATCACATCAGCACCGGGCGCGGAAATGCCGCCTATATCGTGATGCCGGATGGCACCACGATGCTTATCGACGCGGGGGAGTCGGACCCGGAGTTCGTCAAGTCCGTGGCTCCGCTGAAGGCGTTTCCGCCCTTGCCCGATGGCACTCACTCCTCCGGGTATTGGATCGCCAACTACATCCGCCAGTTTGCGCCGGCGGGCAGGCCGGTTGCGCTGGACTATGCGCTGATAACGCACTTTCACACCGACCATATCGGCACGATTCGGCCCACCAGCCCGATGTCGGCCACGGGCGCCTATCGGTTGGCGGGCATCACCGAAGTGGGCGACCTTGTCCCGATCAAGACGCTGGTTGACCGGGCGGCACCGAATTACACGGTTCCCGTGGATATTCGGGCCTGCGCGAAAAGTAACGGTGACGACGGGCGATCGCTTGCCAATTACCTGGACATGGTGGCGTTCCGCAAGGGGCACGGCGAACCGGTGGTCGGGCTTCAACCAGGGCAGCTGGATCAAATCCGCTTGCAGCAGGCGCAAAAGTTTCCTGACTTCCATATCAGGAATATCGCGTCGAGCGGCGTGATCTGGACCGGGCGCGGCACCGATACGCAGCAGTACATCCCGCCCGATGCCATCAAGGACTGTCACTTCGACGAGAACCCGCTCAGCAACGTCATCAGGATCAGCTACGGGAAGTTTTCCTATTATTCGGGTGGCGATATTCCCGGCGTTCCCGATTACACGCAGCCCTTTTGGCGCGATATAGAGACACCGGTCGCTGCGGTCGTCGGGCCGGTCGACGCCATGACCCTGGACCACCACGGTAATCGTGATTCCACCAACGGTGCCATCCTGCGGGCGCTGAGGCCACGGGTCATCATCCAGCAGAACTGGCTTTCGGCGCAGCCTGGGGAAGAGGTCGTGGTGAGAATGGCGTCCCAGGAATTTTATCCCGGACCGCGCGATGTGTTTGCGACCGGCATGAGTCCGGAAACACGGATCGCCATAGGCCCCATCATGGACAAAATATACCGAAGCTACGGCGGACACGTCGTTCTTCGCGTAGCTCCGGGCGGATCCACCTATGAAGTCTTCATCCTTAACGATGCTGACCAGACGCGGGAGGTGATCAAGCGCTTTGGGCCTTATCAGGCCCATTGAGGGGGCCTCAGCACGTTGTCGCTTCCCCGTTGGTGCTCGATTAATTTCGCGAGCAGCGGACTCAACGAATCGTTACAAACGGAACAATTTTCCGGACAGGCGGCACGCGATATCTCGTGGCTGCCTTGACGTGGTTCTCAATATTGAGTGAATAGCTCTGCAACACTTCGCGAGCCCGCACGAGCCGTTGTGTTCATCCCCACACCTGAAAACGGCGCCATGCGTCCACGTGTCCATGCCGGATCACCACCCACGGTCCGGCGGACCGGTAGGGGAGACGTAGCCTCCATTCCCTTCGTGGGTGTCCAAGAGGAGCGCTTGTGATCATGCGAGTACGGACATTGCTGGCCGTGGCCAGCTTGACGGTTCTGGCCGTCATCTTCCCTTCAATGGCAGCGCCACCTGCCCACCCATCCAGTCCGCACGCCGACGGCCCCACGGCAGTCGCCCGTGCCCGGGTGGCGGCGGACGTGTTGATGAGTTCTTACGATCCCGACAAGGCCTGGTTTCCGTCCAGCTGGTGGAACTCGGCAGTCGCCCTGCAGACCATCGGCGACTACATGCAACGCACCGGCGACCGCCGCTATGTCGGCCAGCTGGACAACACCTTCGAGAAAGACAAAGGCGTGTTTCCCGGCGGCGTGCTGTCGGGGGATCCTCTACTGGGTAATTTCACCAGCCGGGCGATCGACGATACCGAATGGTGGGGCCTGACCTGGGTGCAGGCCTACGACCTCACTGGCAACCGCAAGTACCTGGACATGGCGGTCACCATCGCCAATTACGTCAACGGCTATTGGGACACCAGCACCTGCGGTGGTGGCGTCTGGTGGAATGCCGAACGCACCTACAAGAACGCCGTCACCAACGGATTGTGGATCCGCCTAACGGCCGAACTGCACAACCGGATCCATGGCGACAAAACGTGGCTGGCCCGATCCCGCACGGCCTGGACGTGGTTCAGCGGCAGCGGCATGATCAATGCCAACGGCCTGGTCAACGACGGCCTCACCGACGCCTGCACCAACAACGGCCAGACGGTATGGAGCTACAACCAGGGCATGGCGATCGGTGCCGGCCTGGAATTGTGGCGCGCAACCAAGGACCCAACCATCCTGGCGACCGTGCGCCGGCTGGCAGACGCCGCTATCGGTCCGAATGCATTGGTGACCAACGGCATCCTGACCGAAAGCTGTGATGCACTGGACCAGACTTGCGATGACAACGGCAAGCAGTTCAAGGGCATCTTCACGCGCTACTGGACCGACCTCGTCGACACCACCCACGATAGCCGATACACGGCATTCCTCGAGGCCCAGGCCGAAAGTATCTGGAGCGACGATCGCGATGCCGCCGACCGACTCGGCACCCGCTGGTCCGGCGCCACCAGCGACGACCACCCCAACGTGTTCGACTGGCGCACCCAGGCTAGCGCGCTCAGCGCGTTGATCGGGGAGGTACCGACCTTCACGCCGCTGGAGTCACTGGCCGCGACCACGTCCCCCGCGCAATCGGTGATCATGCCCGCCGCGTCGAGCGCCTCGTCCATCGCCGTCGATCTCGGCGTATCGGCGACGGGTTTCTTCCCGCTGCAAGCACTCGCCGTGGTCAATGCTCCCAATGGTTGGGGCGTCTCGCCACGAGTCACCACGCTGCGCCTGCAGCCGCACGGCAATGCGAATCCCGTTAGCGGCAGCATTCCGCTGAAGGTCACCGTGCCGAGCCTGGCGACGGATGGGCACCACTTGGTCACCGCCAATGTGACGGCGGCCGGACTGCACTTCAGTACCCAGGCCGACGTGCTGGTCGCGCACAAGATCGACTTCGATACCGGCACCGTCGATGAGAACCCGTGGCTGTTCGATCCCGACGGCTCGCAGAGCAACGGCGTGCAGAACCGCTTCGCCGACGGCAACGCCCACTTCACCTACCGGTTCCCATTCCCGGCCGATACCACCTCGGCGCACGTCACCCTGACCATCGACGCCGAATTCCTGGTGCAGGTAAGTACCGACAACGAGAACTGGACGACCGTGCTGCAAGAAACTCAGCCGATCACCGACGGCTCGAACAAGGCCGACCGCAGTATCGACCTGACACCGTACCTCGGCACCGCCACCGATGGTTCCAAGCCGGTTTACCTCAAGGTGTCCGATGCCTTCCCCAATGATGGATGGGGTGGGCGCGTGTATCACGTCACGGCGGATATCGTCGAATAGAGTGGTTGGCCCTCCGTCCCCGGTTGCGCGGGGACGGAGGGCCCCGGCATTAGAGAATGCTGCGGTACCATCACGACCATGCCGAATGAGGTCGGAGTCGTAGATGCGGAAGAGAAGTCCATTGCGTAGCGAACGTCCGCGCCAGACGAGGATCTGCCTGTTTATCGCGCTTCTCAGCATCGCTGCTTCGTGCTACGCGGGCTCTTCTCCCTCGGACTTTCCGTCCTTCATGAACACGGCCAAGACCGTCTTCACGGGTAAGGGTGACGACTTCACAATGTATGCAGTACTGCATGCCGAGTACCAGACGTTGCCGCCGGCGGACCGGAAACAAGCTGGTCAGTTTCTGTCGATGATTGATGCGATGTTCGGTCGCTACGACGATGCAGGTCGACACTACGCCGATTCGTTTCCGGCGAAGGCGCCGATCGAATGCCCGTCCCCACCGTTTCAGAAGACGCCCATCGAGGATTCGATCGCGGGTATAGCAGGCAATTCGCGTGTCCTCTTGGTCAACGAGTCGCATTCGAACGTGGAAACCCGTGCGTCCATCATCCGCGCGTTGCCTGCCTTGCGTCGGGCGGGGTATACACATGTCGCCATGGAGGCCCTCAACCCGGCAAGCCCGGATGCGATAACCCAGGGATCGGGCGCGACGGGTGGCGATTACCTCCACGATAACGTCAAAGCCGGTTTCTACCTGCGCGAGCCGGTGTACGCACAGATGGTGGAAGAGGCGCACCGTCTTGGTTACGGGCTGGTGGCATATGAAAGTGAAAGGACCTGGGATGATCAACGCGAGGCACAGCAAGCGGCGAACCTGAAGCGGTGGTTGGATGCGAACCCCGGCGCACGTGTGGTTGTCGTCGCGGGTTATTCGCATATCTGGAAGTCGGATGGATGGATGGCCGAGCGTTTGGCTGCATCCGGTGTCAAGTCGACTGTCGCGGTGGATCAGATCGACGGACTCAGGGGTTGCCGTGGTCCTGAGAATCAACGTACCCCGGTTCTCTGGATGACAAGGCAGCAGCATGCGTGGTCGTCACAGCCTGCACGGGTCGATGCGACGGTGACGTGGCGCCCAGGGCGCGACCGGGGTGGCGTATCCAGCTGGCTCACGCTGGGTGGGCGAAGGATGGCTGTTTCGATTCCCCAGCCTTGCCAGGGCAAAAGGCCATGCCTGCTGGAGGCAAGACACGTCGGCGCTGACGGAAGTGTTCCGGAGGATCGATTGGTCCTGTTCCGGGTAGTCGAGAACGCGGTCCTTTATCTGTCTCCCGGCAAGTACGTCGTTTTGGCGCGCACGAGTGACGAGACGAAACGCACGACACTTGAGGTCGTCCAGCACGGGGCGGCGCATTGAACAGGTCGAGTAAGTCCCACGGCCGAAATGCCGGCCTTCTCGTCCTCCTGGCCCTCCAGGCTTGCAGATCAGTGGCGCCACCCGCCGCGGAGGCCCCGCCGCCAGCCCACAAGGGCGAGGTCAGCTACGCGCTGCTTCCCGCATCGGATGCGAATCAGTACAAGCTGAAGCGCAACGAGCACGCATTTGGCGCACAGCCTCTGGTGCACGATCCGCCCGTTTATCCGCCTTCCCTGGTCGGGGCCGGGCTCCCTCCGACAACCGTACAGGTGAAGGCGATCATCAATGAAGCGGGAACCGTTATTGACGTCAGGGACCTGGATGCCTCCTCCATGCCGGAGCACAGGCTTTTCCTGGCCGCCTGCCGGGACGTGGTGATGCGCTGGAAGTACACGCCTATGACCGTGGTTCAGGAATACGACGACGGTGCGGGCAACATCAGCCAGGTCGAAAAGACGGCGCCCTTCAGTCTCGACTATGCCTTCCGGTTCGAGCTAGTCGACGGGCGGCCGACGGTCACCGCGGGGCGGACACCGCCAGGATCCTGAAGCTTCCATCCACGGGGGTCGGCCGCTTGCCTTCTGGAGCGGGCGATAGCTCCGCGGCGGAAAGGAAGACCGTGCCGTCCTTGGTGTCCACCGCCAGCGTGCGTGCGCTCCGCTGGGTGGGGACGGTGGCCGTCACCCGATAGTGATCCGCACCGTCGCCTTCGACCACGGTCAACGTTCCACTTTGCCCGTTGGAGCTGTAGATGTGACCCGTGCGCGAATCGTACCCTGCTGCGTCGGCGCCCTTGCCGATAGGAAGCATCGCCACCTGCTTGCCGTTGGTGGCGTCGGTGATGGCCATCACCTCGTTCCCGCAGACGGAGAACAGCCGGTGCCTGGTGGGGTCGATCGCCAGTCCGCTGGGTCCATCGCAGCGCGGAAGGTCAAACGTAGCATCCACCTTGCCACGGCGGGTGTCGATGCTTGCCAGGGCATTGCGATCTTCCAGATTGACGAACACATGTCCGCTGCCGTCGGATACCGCAAACTCCGGTGCGCCGGGCAGTTCGACTGAACCGATCTGCTTTGCCAGTGCCGGGTCGATCACGCTTGCATCGTGGCTGTCGCCATTGAAGGCGAACACATGTCCACTTGCCTTGTCGAAAACGATCGCGTCCGGTTTCTTTCCGCTAAGCGGAATGATCGATATGGTCTTGAAAGTTTGCATGTCAAAGACGAGCACACTGTTGTTCTTGCCATCGGTGACGAAGCCGCGTTGCGCGGATGGCACGAGCGCTACCCCATGCGCGCCCTTCAAGCCCTCGATCCGTCCAATCTCTTTCCCCGCGTCGACATCCACCACGTCCACGTGATCACCGCGGGTCACGAACAGGTGCCGGCTGGCCTCGTCGAACGCCAGGTAATCCCAGCCACCAGTTTCAGGCAGCGAAACCAGCGGGGTCGTGGTGAAACCGGCCGACGCGATGGCCGCAGCGAGAACGAGGGAGATCACATGGTCACCGTGGCTGACAAGAGTCCGCCTAAGATGCCCCGTTCCGCTTACCAATTCCTTACGCTGGGATGAATTGCATACCAGGGAAAATGCCCTATTTGCGTCAGGCCATGATCACCAATCGACTAGTTTCGCCAACTAGCCTGAGGGCGGCGAGGGAATGTCTCGCGCGCTCGGCCGCCTGTTGCAGGCGCTCGACCCATGCAAACGGGACCTGGCCTTATGGACATCGATTGGCGTCGACTTGGAATGCTTGCTGGCCTCTCGCTTGCGAGCGTCGTGGCCTGGGCATCGCCCGCTTCAACGTGGCAGCCCGAAGCGCCGCTTACTCAAGTTCCACTTTGGCCTGAAAGCCACGAGATCGCTCGCCCGCCCGTGACCGGGCCGGAAACATTCAAGGAAGAATCAATCGAGAACGTCACCCGCCCGACCATGACCAGCTACCCGCCCAAAGGTGTCAATACCGGAACGACAGTGGTGGTCTTTCCCGGTGGAGGCTATCGAGTGTTGGCGATCGAAGGGGAGGGTACGAAGATTTGCGACTGGCTCACGGGGAAAGGTATGACCTGTGCGTTGCTGAAGTATCGCGTACCAACAAGTGGTCCCCAGTGGGACGGATCATGCCAGTGCCGGAGGGAGCCGAAGGTCCATATGGCTTTGCAGGACGCCCAGCGTGCCATCCGACTCGTTCGCCAGCAGGCAGCGACCCTTCATATCGACGTGAACAAGATCGGCGTGATTGGTTTTTCGGCGGGTGGTCGAAATGCACCTGTACCCAAGGGGCGGACATGGGTTTGGCCTCCACCGTCCGGATTTGCCTATCGGGGCATGGCCGGAGCTGGCGGAGAAGTGGATGCAGTCGATCGACATGCTTCCTCGTAACCGTTGATACTCCGCTAGATGGGCAACAGCAGCAGTAGGAACAGGATAGGGAGTGCCGCAATGCCTCGAAGCCGTAAGTCAGGCCTGAGATTTTTGTACCCGATGGTGATTTGCGCACCGTTGATCGGTCCGGTTGCGGCCAAGGAAGCGACTGTGTGTGAGGCGCCTTCCGTTTCCAGCAAGTTGGTATCCGACGGGCCCCTCCATGCGCTTGTCTTGACCGTTACCAATCAAAGCGCGAAGGAGCTATCCCTGGAGCAATATAACTTTGGGGAAAACATGTTGGACCTGCACGCAGTCAAGACAGAGGGAAACGTGGAACTCAAGCATGCAATTCCACTCCTCAGCCCCGGTGTTGCGCCAGTTACCATCCCGCCTGGAAAAAAGTTCGTCCGTAGAGTTAATCTGGAAAGTTCGTTCGCTGATCTTCCAAATGCACTGACTGCCAGCGATGTACTCATTTCATGGGCTTTGACCATGGACGGTAACGGCGCATGTTTCGTGCAAAAGCTCAGCGGCGTGTTCAAGATTCCGAAAAGCCGGTAACGGTCACCCACGATCAGCCGACCCGGCCCGTCTCCTCCGGGTGGATGCCAAACGATGCTCACCATCACTCAGCTGACGACTCTTCCTCCGGCTCTCATCGACCTGGAGCGTGAGGCATCCGTACAGGGATTCCACTTCGTTGGTCGTTTGATCGACGAGTGGCGGACCGGTACAAACCGGTTTCATAAGGAAGGTGAGCGTCTTTTGCTGGCGACCTGGGGAGACAGCATCGTGGGGATTGGCGGTCTGAATGTCGACCCCTATCAGTCCTCGGGCGATACCGCCAGGCTCCGTCGTCTCTACGTCGCTGATGCCTTTCGGCGCAGAGGCATCGGCGAGGCCCTGGTACATGCGCTCCTGGAGGAAGCACATGCACGATTTCGCATGGTCCGGCTCACCACTGACACGCCGGCGGGTGCTGCCTTTTATGTGCGACTAGGCTTCACAGCGGTCGACGACGAGACTGCAACCCACATGAAAATGCTGAGGTGAGTTTCCAGGGTCTATTTGCTCGTTAAAAAACGCGAACGTTCTTTTCTGGATGAGCGCGGTAGTAGTCGAGCCTGGATGCAATGTGTCGGGCGCTTCAGGATCAAGCGCGCCCCACACATGTGTCGAGGTTTCGTAACTACGACGACTAGAGAGAACCGGCCGGGCTCACTCCGGCGTTGATCGCCCCCGATGGCGGTGCCAGCACCGCCTGGTTCCGACCATTGGCTTTGGCGTGATAGAGGGCCTCGTCCGCCCTGGCGATGAATTCCGCCGAGGTTTCGCCTGGCACCCATTGAGTTACACCGAAGCTGCAGGTGATCGTGCCGACGTCTTCGAACACGACCTGGCCGACGGCGTCGCGTAGTTTCTCGGCCGCCTGGAATGCCATGGGTCCTCCGGATCCCGGGACGAGAATGACGAATTCCTCGCCGCCCCACCGGGCGAGAAAATCCGTTGTGCGGATGAGGTTTGGCACGAAGCGGGACAGCTGGACGAGAACCTTGTCGCCGGCCAGATGTCCGTAGGTGTCGTTGACCCGTTTGAAGTGGTCGATGTCATAAAGGATCAGGGAGAGCGGCGTGCCGTAGCGCTCAGAGCGCTCCATTTCAAGGGCAAGCGCTTGATCGAATTTCAGTCGATTGTGCAATCCGGTAAGGGGGTCCGTGGCCGCCTTCATACCCAGATCCTGGGTCAGTTCCTGGAGCCGGACGCGATTGTCCGCCAGGACGTCGTCATGGATCCAGCGACCCTTACCCACCAGGTAGATCAGCGCCATGATGGTCACCAGCAGGGTGATGACAATGCCCAGGAAACGCGTGGCGAAGATTTCCCGGGTCGGCTTCAGGATGACCAGGGACCATAGGCTGTGGTCGGCAAAACGACGGCGCACATATTCGCGTTCGTTGTCGACCGTAGCCCATGTTCCGTCGACGACTTCGCGCTCAAGCATCGGGCGATCGTCCACTTTACCGAATTGACGGGACAGTGACGCCTTCGCCTCGGCCGCCAGCGGCCAGAGGGTACGGTGGAGCGCCTCGGGGCGGTTCGTCATCGCGACCACTCCGTGCGGATCGATGAAGAAATAGGGGCGATTGAACTCCCGAAGATCCGCTTCAACGGTATCCAGTGACTTCGTCAGGACCGCAACCCCGACGATCTTGCCATCCGCGGATCGGATCGGCTGGCTCGCGTAGTAGTCGCGCGCGCCCGTCGCTGCATCGAACACGAACTGATGGCCACCGTCTCCGGCGATGGATTGGAGAAATATGACCGCGGTTCCGTAGCTGGGTTGTCCAGGCAGGACCCCCCGCGGATGGGACGAAGCAACCACGGTGCCCGTCCCATCCAGTATGTAACCGTGCCTGGCACCCGATGCCTCGACAGCCAGATCGAGGAATGCCTGGGCGGTGTTGTCGTCCGGCTGTCCGCCGCCGGTCAGCCGTGGCTGGATGGACGGGAACCCGGCCAACGCCTTCACCATCGCATCGACCGTGGCCGTATCACCGCTGAGCCGGCTTGCCAGCAGGTCGATGTCGCGACGCGATTCCTCCTGCACGTCGTGCCTGTAGATCCCGCCGAGGAATTCGGTGAGCGTCCAGCCCGAAACCAGAATGGTCCCCATGGAGACCAGGGTCCAGATAAATTGCTGGCGAACGAAGGCGGTGTATCTCGCCGAACGGAGTTGCCCGGCCAGCTGCTGCACCCACACCGCCCATATGGAAAACGCTATCCAGCACGCCAGCAAACCGCGGAAGAGTTGGATTGGTGCACCGACCTGGCTGACGAACCAGCCGTGGTTCACGATGCTCGCGGGCCAGAAGGGTGCAGCCGGAACGATAACGCCCGCAGCAATCGCATACAGCAGAAACCCGAGCGAGGCGGAGATTCCGGCATATCGGGCACCGGCGGGAAGTGTCCTCGCCCCCCAGGCCAATACGAGGCCTGCCCCGAGTGCACCGGGGAACGCAATGGCATAGCGTGCGGCAATGTTCGCTGCGGTGACGCCTCCGGTGACGCCGATCAACGCAACCAGCATCATCAAGGGCACGTAGATCCATCGCCCAGGGAGGTTCATTCCGAGGCGGATTGCCTCCAGCCGCGCGAAGTCAAGCAATAGAACAAACGATACCGTCATCAGCATCACGCGCACGACCGCGAATGCCACTCCATCGCCAATGATCAAAGCCGTCAGGTCCAGCCATTCACCTGCGCCGTGAACAAACGCAAACCCGCCGAGCACAGCCCATGCTTCGCCTTGACCTTTGCTTCTCGCGATCGCCCAACAGGTGGTGCCGAGCAGGATAAATGCCAGACCGTAGAAGAAGAAAATGAAGTCGAGCTGGTTAACGAAGAAGGTCGACATTGCATGCCCCTGTGCGATGGGATGT
>NZ_DATHFX010000442.1:0-18537 GCF_035317885.1 Pinirhizobacter sp. | reverse complement strand
TGGTGGACGTTCAAATCGCTCGAGTCGAGCACGCGTTCGGCGATCGCGGACAATGGGCGCAGCAGCTTGCGTTCGCGCGCAATGGCGTCGGCCAGCGACAGGCCCTCAGACGAAAGCGGATGGCGGCGGCGTGTTTCGGAGTAGCGCTTGATCAGTACGTCGTCGCGGCTGTCCAGGAAGATCAGGTGCACTTCGACACCCGTGGCGGCGATGTCGGACAGCACGCTGGGCATGCGCGAAAGGTCCGCCTCGCGGTTGCGCACGTCCACGCCCACCGCGATGTGGGTTTGCGGCCCGTGTTCGCCCTGGCTCACCGCGGCCACCAGCTGCGGGATGAGCGCTGCGGGGAGGTTGTCCACGCAGTAGAACTCGAGGTCTTCAAGGGCACGCAGGGCGACCGTCTTGCCACCGCCGGACATGCCGGTGAGCACCACCAGGCGGATGGATTTGGGATCGATGATGTTGGGCGGCGTCATGCGTTCACCACGGCGGCAGGCGGCGCATCTGGTGCGCCTGCCGGTCCATGAAGGTCTGTGCCGGGTCGATGCCCTTGCTCTTGAGCGCCTGGCTGCGTACGGCGGCCTCGACCAGCACGGAAAGGTTGCGGCCGGGCGCCACGGGGATGGTGATCATCGGCACGTCGACATCCAGGATGTTGCGGCGGCCGACATCGCCGGTGATACGCGTCATGGCGTCGGTGTCCTCGCCTTCGCGCAGCGGCTTCAGGTGGATCACCAGGCGCAGGTACTTCGACGGTTTCACCGAGGTGTGACCGAACATCTCGCGCACGTTCAGCACGCCCAGGCCGCGTACCTCCAGCAGATCCTGCAGCAACTCAGGGCAGGCGCCGTCGATGACGTCGGGGGCGATCAGGGTGAACTCGGTGGCGTCGTCCGCCACCAGGCGGTGGCCGCGGCTGATCAGTTCGAGCGCAAGCTCGCTCTTGCCGGAGCCTGATTCGCCGGTGATCAGCACGCCGATGGAAAACACTTCCAGGAACACGCCGTGCAGCGTGACGCGCGGTGCCAGCGTGCGGGCCAGATGGTATTGCAGGTAGGTCAGCAGTTCATGCCCGCGTTTGGAGCTGAGCCAGAGCGGGGTATCGGTTTCCTCGGCCATCTCGCGCAGGTCTGCCGGGACGGGTTGTTCCTTGGTGACGATGAGCGCGGCGGGACGGTAGGCGGCGATCTTCTGGATGGCTTCCCAGCGCTGGCGCGAATCGCGCCCGTCGAGGTAATTGAGTTCCTCGGTGCCGATGATCTGCACCTTGTTGGGGTAGATCACATTGAGGTAGCCCACCAGCGACGGGCGACGGCTGACCGATTGACCGTGTTCGAGCACGCGCCCTTCGCCGCGCAGACCGGCGATCCAGCGCATGCCCATGCGCTCGTGGGTGCTATCGAAGAGTTGTCGGGCGGTCAGCCGGTCCAAGCGTGGGGTATCCCCGGGTAAGCAGGCCTCATTGTGCCATGCGCCCGGGGTGCCCGGGGTCAGACGTGGTTCATTTCCCGCGCTTCGCGCTGGTGGTGGTCGCTTTGCTTTTCCTTGTGCTTGCGCAGCTGTGCGACCAGTTTTTCAGTCATGGTGTCGATCGAGGCGTACATGTCCGGTTCCACGGCCTGGGCGTGCAGGCGGTTGCCGGACACAAGCAGGGTACCTTCGGCCTTCTTTTCCGCATCGTCGACGCAGAGGACGACATTGAGGCCCGTGATGTTTTCGTAAAGGCGTTCCAGGCGGTCGAGCTTGGATTCGACATGGGTACGCAGGGCATCGGTGATGTCGATATGGTGGCCGCTAAGCTGAAGTTGCATGGTTTCTCGCCTCCTGTTGCTGCGGATCCGGCCTGGTTTCTATCGGCCGGTGAACGGCGGTGCCGCTATCTTCAAACACTTCTCTTAAGGATTGGGACGGATTGGGCAGGCTCAAGTTCCCTTGGGTGATCAACTGGCGCGGACGCGGTCGGACGAACTGGGAATCCGCATGCCTTCGCGGTATTTGGCCACCGTACGGCGCGCTACCTGAATACCGCGTCGATGCAGGTCTTCGGCCAGGGCCTGGTCGGAAAGCGGCTTGCGCGGGTCTTCGCCGGCGATGAGCTTGCGCAACATGGCCTGGATCGCGGTGGCCGAGGCGCTGCCGCCATCCTCGGTGGCAACGCCCGATGAAAAGAAATGCTTCAGCTCGAACGTGCCCCGCGGCGTGTGCAGGTACTTGCGGGTGGTGACGCGGGAGATGGTGGACTCGTGCATGCCTACTTCCTCGGCCACTTCGCGCAGCACCAGCGGGTGCATGGCCTCGGGGCCATAGTCGAGGAAGGCACTTTGCCGGCGGACGATCACCTCGGCAACCTTTTGAAGTGTCTCGGCGCGCGACTGCAGGCTCTTGAGCAGCCAGCGCGCTTCCTGCAGCTGGCCCTTCATCCAGGTGGCGTCCTCGCCGCGGGCGCGGGCGATCAGGTTGCAGTAGTGCTGGTTGAGTCCCAGGCGCGGCTGGCAATCGGGATTGAGCGACACCAGCCAGCGGCCGTTCTCGCGCCGTGCGTAGGCGTCGGGGGCGACGTATTCGACGGGTGTCGCGTCCAGCGCCGCGCCGGGCCGCGGATCGAGCGATCGGATCAGGCCCAGGGCCCCGGCAACGTCTGCTTCGTCGCAGCGCAGCTTGCGCGCCAGCTTGCCCGAGTCGTTGCGGGCGACCAGTTCCAGCTCGAACTCCACGATGCGCAGGGCGACGTCGCGGAAGGCGGTTTCGGGGGCGAACTGGCGCAGTTGCATCGACAGGCAGTCGCGCAGATCCAGGCTTGCAACGCCCGTAGGGTCGAAATGCTGCAGGCGCTTGCGCACGGCTTCGATTTCGGCCGCGTCGGCATGGAAGTCGTTGGGCAGGGCGGCGGCGACCGCGTCGATGCCCTCGTGCAGGTAGCCGTCCTCGTCCAGCGCGTGGATGATCGCCGTGGCGATGGCATGGTCGCGCGGCGTGAATTGCGAGAGATTCAGCTGCCAGGACAGGTGTTCGGTAAGGCTCGGCGCCGAGGCGTTCTGCGGTTCGAAACCGTCGTCGTCCTCGCCCTGGTTGTTGCGGCTGCCGCCGGAGGAATAGTCCCCCACCTCGCCATGGCGAGGCTCCGATTCCCAGTCACCGTGGGTGTCGTCGACGTCGGGCGGCGACTCCACCGTTTCCTTCTCGGCGGCGGCCTTGGGCGCGGCATCGATGAAGCGGTCGGACTCGAACTCCTCGTCCGGTTCTGAAGCTTCGGCAGGTTCGGCGTCTTCCTCGAATTCAAGCAGCGGATTTCCCTCGGCGATCTGCCGAAGTTCGGCCTCGAGCTCCAGCTGCGACAGCTGGAGCAGGCGGATGGCCTGCTGCAACTGGGGCGTCAGCGTGAGCTGTTGGTTGAGGCGAAACTGGAGTCCGGGTTTCATGCCTGCCATGGTCGCCTTGGTCACTGCCATCCTAGCGCGTCGGCATAAGGCCGGCCAGCAGGCCCTTTGGCCAGATAGGCGGGTCCGGCACCGGCGCTAGAGGCGGAATTCACGGCCCAGGTAGACCTCGCGGACCTTCTCGTCGGCGAGGATGTGGGCCGGGGTGCCGCGGGAAAGCACCTCGCCGTCGTTCATGATGTAGGCGCGGTCACATATGCCCAGGGTCTCGCGCACATTGTGATCGGTGATCAGTACGCCGATGCCGCGGTCCTTCAAGTGCCGCACGATGCGCTGGATCTCACCGACGGAAATCGGGTCGACGCCTGCGAAGGGTTCGTCCAGCAGCATGTAGCGCGGTTTGGCGGCCAGCGCACGGGCGATCTCCACCCGGCGGCGTTCGCCGCCAGACAGGCTGATGCCCTTCTGGTCGGCGATGTGGCTTATCTTCAATTCATCGAGCAGGCCTTCGAGCTCCTGCATCTGCTGCTTCTGGCTGAGGTTCTCGCGCAGCTCCAGCACCGCCAGGATGTTGTCGGTGACCGAAAGGCGGCGGAATACCGAGGCTTCCTGGGGCAGGTAGCCGATGCCCAGTTTTGCCCGCGAGTGCATGGGCAGGGCGGTGATGTCCTGTTTGTCTAGCTTGATGGAGCCGGCATCGGCCTCGATCAGCCCGACCACCATGTAGAAGCAGGTGGTTTTGCCGGCGCCGTTGGGGCCAAGCAGGCCCACGACCTCGCCCTCGCGGATGGAAAATGCGAAATCCCGCACCACCTGGCGCGCGCGGAAACTCTTTTGCAGGCCCTGGGCTGAAAGCATCGGTCAGGGCTTGGCGGCTGTGGAAGCGGCCGCGGGTGCCGAGGCGGTCTTGGCCACGGGTGCGGCCTTGGCCACGGCGGGCGCCTTCGGCGCGGCCTTTGGCGTTGGCGTGCAGTTGGGCACCGACTGCGGGCGTGGCGGCGCCGGCTGGCCGTCTGCCCCCTTGGGCTTGGGCAGGAACTGCATGGTAACCAGGCTGGTGTCGCCGCTCTGCCCGGTCATGTTGCTGGTGTCGGTGTGGTAGACGAGCTTGTCACCGTTGGATTCGCCGCGACCCTGCTGCTTGACCCACGCATTGGTGGTGAGGGTGACAACGTTTTTTTCCACCACGTAATCGATGTTCAGGGCATGGCCGTCGACGTTGTTGCAGTTGTCATCGATCTCGTGGAAGGTGGCCGGCTTGCCATCGACCACAGCACGCACTATCTGGTTGTCGGCGTCCAGGTAGAGGTGTGCGACATCGCCAGTGACCTTCAACGTGCCCTGGGTCATCACCACCTTGCCCGTGTAGATCATTACGCCGTTCGCTCCCTGGGTGCCATCGAAGGTCTGGCCCTGGGCATTGATCTGTTCATTGCGGTCGCTTTGCCTTGCGCTGGCGCCCGTGGCGGTGAGCATGCATGACAGTCCGAGCGCCAGGAGCAGCCTACGGCGTGCGCTTTTTTGGCATGAACGAGCTGTGGACGTCATCGAGGAGCTCCAGGTGCTTGGAATCGAGGTTGGCCCGCATGCCAACGCCCTTCATTGTAGAGGTTCCCTGCACGATCGTGGCGGGGGCGTCGGTGGCCAGGCGGTTCTCCTTGGGCCAGGAAGTGACCTCGGAGGTATCCATCTGGGTGGCGGCCGTGGTGCCGAAGGCATTCCGGTGCATGTGCACCTCGCCCTGGAGCTTCAGGATATCGCCACCGGAGTCCACCCAACCGTACTGGGAGTGGCCCGTCCAGTCGGGGGTGTCCGCTTCCTTGGGCGGCATGCGGAAGTCGGGGGAGATCAGGTACAGGGCGTCATCGCCCTCGCGGCGATCGAGCCGGGGCGCATGCAGGCGGAAGCTGAAGGCACCATCTTCGTTCCAGGAATCGAGGATGAAGTTGTGCAGCACGTAGCCCGATCGGGGCGGGCCGACGAAGTCGGACACCTTGGCCTGGGGCTGGATGTACCACGACACCAGGGTCGCGGTGAGTGCCGCCACGGTGAGCGCAACGACGGCAACCGGGACTTTCCGGTCGCGCAGGTACAGGCGCAGGTTCAAAGCCAGCGTTCCAGTTCGGCGTCGGCCTTGCCCTGGGCGGCCAGGATCAGGTCGCAGGCTTCGCGGGCGGCGCCATGGCCGCCGGCGCGGCGTGTCACGTAGTGCGCGTGCTCGGCCACCGTCGGGTGTGCGTCGGCCACCGCCACGGCCAGGCCCACGATGCGCATCGGGGCGAGGTCGGGCAGGTCGTCGCCAACAAAAGCGGCCTCGTCGGGTGTGAGCCCCAGCGCGTCGATGATTTCCAGTACGCAGGCCCGTTTGTCCTGCTGGCCCTGGTAGAGGTGTTCGATGCCCAGTTCCTCGGCACGCAGCGTGACCGGGTGGCTGATCCGCGCGGTAACGATGGCCACCTGCACCCCGTTTTCGTGCAGGCGTTTCAGGCCCAGGCCGTCGTGCACGTGGAAGACCTTGGTTTCATGGCCGTCCTCGCCCACGAAGAGGCCGCCGTCGGTAAGGGTGCCGTCCACGTCGAAGACGGCCAGCCGGATGCGGGCGGCACGGGCGCGGATGTCGGCGTCCAGGTCACTGAAGTGGCGGTAGGGCATGGCGGGGCCGGGCGGGAGCGGGAAGCGAATCAGACCACGCGGGCCCGGAGCAGATCATGAATGTTCAGCGCGCCGACCACCTTGTGGGATTCGTCGATCACCAGCAACGCATGGATCTGGTGTTTTTCCATCAGCTGGGCCGCCTCGATGGCGAGCTTGTCGGCGCCGATGGTCTTCGGGCCGCGGGTCATGAGTTCGGCCACCGTGGCATTGCGCAGGTCCACGGCGTGGTCGTCCAAGGCACGGCGCAGGTCGCCGTCTGTGAACACGCCCAGCAGGTGGCCGGCATCATCGACCACGGCCGTCATGCCAAGCTGCTTGTGGGTCATTTCCATCAGCGCCTGGGTGACCGAGGCACCCGGCGGCACACGGGGCACGGCATCATCTTTGTGCATGATATCGGCGATATGCAGCAGCAGCCGGCGGCCAAGGCTCCCGGCCGGGTGCGAGCGGGCGAAATCGTCGGAGGTGAAGCCACGGGCCTCGAGCAGGGCCACGGCCAGCGCATCGCCCACCACCAGGGCCGCCGTGGTGCTGGCGGTGGGTGCCAGCCCCAGCGGGCAGGCCTCCACGGGAATGCTCACGTCGAGATTGAGGTCCGCTTCCCGGCCCAGCGACGACCGCACGTTTCCCGTCATGGCGATCAGCGGGATGCCCTGGCGTTTCAACACAGGCAGGATGAAGAGCAGTTCGTCCGTCTCGCCGGAGTACGAGATGGCGATGACGATATCCTGCGGCTGGATCATGCCCAGGTCGCCGTGGCTGGCTTCGCCGGGGTGTACGAAGAATGCAGGCGTGCCGGTGGACGCCAGGGTGGCGGCGATCTTCCGGGCGATATGGCCGGATTTGCCCATCCCCGAGCACACCACGCGTCCTTCGCACTTCAGGATCAACTGGCAGGCAGCGACGAAGTCGCCATCGATCCGCGGCTCGAGCAACCGGATGGCCTCCGCCTCGATGCCGATCACGCGCCGGGCACTGGTGACCAGGGCAATGGGGTCCACGGCAGCGGGGGCGGGCGGAGCGATGCGAGCGTTCATGCGGGCCTATGCGTGGGGTGCTGTCGTTTCTGCGCCACAGGTTTTCCATTACCATGGCCTATTGTCATTCTATCCTCTTTGTCATCGCCGGGTTGCGGCCCCCTTGGGACGCCCCGCATCCGGGCCCATCCGGGCCCGGAGCCGCGATAGACCACCCTATTGGTTAAGGAATTTATGGACGCGGCCTCCATCCAGGCTCTGATCGAACAAGGGCTGCCCGGCGCCAGCGTGAGCGTGCGGGGCGACGACGGCGTGCATTTCGAGGCCGACGTCGTAGCCAGCCAGTTCACAGGCAAATTGCCCCTGGCCCGCCACCGCATGGTCTACGCCACCTTGGGCGAGCTCATGGGCGGTGCCATCCATGCGCTGGCGCTCAAGACGCTTACCCCCGAAGAGCGATCCGCGCGCGGCCCTTAGAGCTTGCGGCGCCCACCTCCTCACGTCCCCCCTTTCGAGTTCCCCATGGCCAAGATCCTTATCACCGGCGGCGAGCCGCTCAATGGCGAAGTCGGCATTTCCGGCGCCAAGAACGCTGTCCTGCCGATTCTTGCTTCCTGCCTGCTGGCCGACGAGCCGGTAAGCATCGGCAACGTGCCGCACCTGCACGACGTCACCACGTTCATTGAGCTGCTCGGCCAGATGGGCACCCGGCTGGTGCTGGACGACCGCATGAAGATGCACGTCGATCCGCGTTCGACCAGCAGTACGTGCGCGCCCTATGACCTGGTCAAGACGATGCGCGCGTCGATCCTGGTGCTCGGCCCCCTGGTGGCGCGTTTCGGCCACGCCGAAGTGTCGTTGCCCGGCGGTTGCGCGATCGGTTCACGCCCGGTGGACCAGCACATCCGCGGCCTGCAGGCGCTGGGCGCCGAAGTCACCGTGGAAGCCGGCTTCATCCGCGCCACCGCCAAGCGCCTGAAGGGCGCCCGGGTGGTGATGGACATGGTCACCGTCACCGGCACCGAGAACATCATGATGGCCGCCGCGCTCGCCGACGGCACCACCATCATCGAGAACGCGGCGATGGAGCCGGAAGTCGTCGACCTCGCCAACTGCCTGATCGCCATGGGCGCCGACATCGAAGGCGCCGGAACGCCGATCGTGACCATCCACGGCGTCGAGCGCCTGCACGGTTGCCATTACGAAGTGCTGCCCGACCGCATCGAGACAGGTACTTTCCTGGTCGGCGCCGCGATCACGGGCGGCAAGGTGCGTTGCCGCAATGCCCGCGCCGACACCCTGGATTTCGTCCTGGCCAAGCTCGAGGATGCCGGCGCCCACATCAACACCGGCGATGACTGGATCGAACTGGACATGCGCGGCCGGAAGCCCAAGGCAGTGAACATCACCACCGCGCCGTACCCGGCATTTCCCACCGACATGCAGGCGCAGTTCACCGCGCTCAACTGCGTGGCCGAGGGCGTGGGTGTCATCACCGAAACGGTGTTCGAAAACCGCTTCATGCATGCGCACGAACTGCAGCGCCTGGGCGCCGATATCCGCCTGGAAGGCAACACGGCCATCATCAAGGGCGTGGGCAAGATGAGCGGTGCGCCGATCATGGCGACCGACCTTCGCGCCAGCGCCTGCCTGGTGCTGGCGGGCCTGGTGGCCGAGGGCGATACCACGGTCGACCGCGTGTACCACATCGACCGCGGCTACGAGAACATCGAGGAAAAGCTCGGCGTGCTCGGCGCGAAGATCCGCCGCCTGCCGAACTAACCTGGGTAACTTCCGCGCGCAGGTTTACTGCGCGCGGTAGGACACCAGCAGCAGCGTGAGGTCCTGGTCGCCCTGGGTCATTTTCACCGGCACCGCGTACTTCGACGGTGCATACCAGGCGGTAAGGCCGCGGTTGGCGTCGGTACGGGCCATCTTCACGGTGTCGAAACTGCCTGCGGGCACCTGCACCTTTTCCTTGCCCGTCACCTTGTACTGCTGGTTCTCGACATTCGATTTCACTGCCACCGGCAAGGTGATTTCCTGTTTGCCCGCCTGCAGGGCCAGGCCTAAGGCAAGGCTCGCCAGGTTCCGTTCCACCATGCCCGGGACGGCGGCGAAGGTGTAGTTCTTCTTGCCGTCATCGACCGTCGCCTGCTTGCTGGCCCAGTCCACTTTCAGGTGGCGTTCCTTGGTTTTGATCGAGGCGTCCAGGCGGTAGTCGTAGCTCACCGATTCCGGTGCGCCGCCGGCCCAGCGGAACGTGGACACTTCGCTGGTATTGGCCGCGACCATGGCAGCGAGGCCGGCTGTGCCCTTCGATGCCGTACTGAAAGCGAACTGGCCGTTCCCGGCAGGTTTGAGCATGACGGTTGCTTCACCCAGCGGTGCGCCGCCCTGGAGCACCTGGTACTGCGCGGTAAAGGCGTGCGGGGTGGCGGCGCTGGAAGCCGGCGCGTGGGCGGCAAATCCGAGGGCTACGGCGGCGGCGAGCAGGGTCGTTTTGGTCATGGGGCGAAAGTCTACGTCAGGCGCCTGAACCTCAGATGGCAGCGCCCAGCCTTCCGTTGCCGTCCAGCGTCAAGGGCGTGTCGATGGCCCGGCCGTCGAACGTGGGGTTACCCCCGTTCCAGGCGATCCGGCCGGCGGCGATGGCGCCGACCACGGCGGGCAGCAGGCGGTGTTCGTGCACCAGCAGGCGTGCGGCCAGGGTCGCTTCGGTATCGCCCGGACCGATGGCGATGCGTGCCTGTGCCAGTACCGGGCCGCCGTCGAGTTCGGCGGTGACGAAGTGCACGCTCGCACCATGCTCGGCGTCGCCCGCGGCCAGCGCCTGGGCGTGGGTGTGTAGCCCGCGGTAGAGCGGCAGCAGGGAAGGGTGCACGTTCACCGCGCGGCCTGCCCAGGACACCAGTACCGACGGATCGATGATGCGCATGTAACCGGCCAATACCAGGAGGTCCGAATCGCTGGCGGCGAGGGCATCGAAGAGCGCGTCGTCGAAGGATCGACGGTCGGGGTAGTCGCCGGGGCGCAGCGCCACCGTGGGCACGCCGGCCTTGCCGGCCACGGTGAGCGCAGCGCAGTTGGGCTTGTCGCTGGCGACCAGGACGACCTTGCCGGCGATGCGTCCGTCGGCGCAGGCGCCGAGGAGTGCCGCAAGGTTGCTGCCGCGCCCGGATACCAGCGCGGCAATGCGCAGCGCGGGCATGGGTTCAGGCGATCCGGACGCGCTCGTCGCCGCTTGCGCGGACGACCTCGCCGATCGGCCAGCTGGCCAGGCCGTGGGCGGCCAGGATGCGCGTGGCGTCGGCCACCGCGTCGGGTGCCAACAGCACCGTGAAGCCGATGCCGCAGTTGAACGTGCGCCACATCTCCTGTTTCGCCACGTTGCCCTCGCGCTGCAGCCAGTCGAACACCGGCGGCAAGGTCCAGGCACTGGACTGAAGCGCGATACCAAGGCCGTCGGGTACGACACGGATGATGTTTTCGGTGAGACCGCCGCCGGTGATGTGGGCCATGCCGTGCACCGGGGAGTCGCGGTGAAGCTGCAGCATGGCCTTGACGTAAATGGTGGTGGGCGCCATCAGCGCGTCGCCCAGCGTGGTAGGCCCAAGTTTGTCGCCCAGCGGGCTGCCGGCCCGGGCCAGGATGCGGCGGATCAGCGAGTAGCCGTTCGAATGCGGCCCCGACGAAGCCACGCCCAGCACGACGTCGCCGGCAACGATGGCGCTACCGTCGACCATGCGTGATTTCTCCACCGCGCCCACGGTGAAACCGGCCAGGTCGTATTCGCCGGGCGGATACATGTCCGGCATCTCGGCGGTCTCGCCGCCGATCAGCGCGCATCCGGCCAGCTCGCAGCCCCGGGCTATGCCGCCGACCACGGCCACGGTGGTCTCGACATCGAGCTTGCCAGTGGCGAAGTAGTCGAGGAAGAACAGCGGCTCGGCGCCCTGTACCAGCACGTCGTTGACGCACATGCCCACCAGGTCGATGCCAATGGTGTCGTGGCGGTTCAGTTCCTGGGCGAGCTTGAGCTTGGTGCCCACGCCGTCAGTGCCCGAAACCAGCACCGGTTCGGCATATTTCCCCGACAGGTCGAACAAACCACCGAAGCCCCCCAGGCCGCCCATCACCTCGGGACGGAAGGTTTTCTTCACCAGCGGCTTGATCCGCTCCACCACCGCGTTGCCCGCGTCGATGTCCACGCCGGCGGCACGATAGGTGAGCGATTCGTTCTCGGAGGACATGGGGCGGGTCTTGGCGGCTGGGAAACAGCCGATTGTACCCGCAAAGCAGGCCCCTCATTAGACGAAAGGGGCCCCATTGGGCACACTTGCCCCCTCGAAGGATCATCGTGAGGCCCGCCATGCGCACCCGTTGGATCGTCCTGCTGCTGGCCCTGCTGGTGGTCCCGGCGTTTGCCCAGAATTCCCCCTATGCCGTGACGGTTCCGGTGAACGACACGGCGGCGGCCAGTCGCGACGATGCCATCGCCGCGGCGCTCACCCAGGTGCTCACCCGCGCCAATGGCGGCCAGGATCCGCGCGCCAAGCCCGGCTATGCCGATGCCATGAAGCAGCCCGGCGCCCTGGTTCAGCAGTACCAGTACAAGAAGGGCCAGCCAGGCTCCGCTCCGCTGATGCTGGAAGTGAGCTTTGATCCGGCAGCCATCCGGCGTGCCTCGGGCGCCGCCGACCCCACGGCCGGCGGCACGGCCAACACCTTGCTTGTGATCGTGCGCAACGGGCAGGGCCAGCTGATGGCCCCCGATGCGCTTGCCCCCTTGGCGCAGGCAGCACAGGCACGCGGCTACCAGACGGTATTTCCGTCCTCCGACGGCCTGCCGTCGGCTTCGTCGGTAAGTTCGGCCGATCCGTCCACGATTGCCGCGCTTACTGCCAGGTATCACACCGGGCTGATCCTGCAGGGCCGGATAGACCAGGGCAATGCCGACTGGACCATGATCACCGGCGGCAAGGCGCAGGCCTGGCAGGACAGCGGCGAAGCCGATGATGCCGTGCTTGCCAACGGCGCCAATGGTGCCGGCGACCGCATCGACCGGCAGCTGGGGGCCAATTCTTCCATCGGCAATGCGGCCAGTGTCTGGGTATCGGGGGTGAAGTCGGCCACCGATTTCGCCGCCCTGATGGGCGCCTTGCACGAGGACCCCTCGATCCGCTCCGCGGTGCCCGCCCAAGCCAACGGCGATGGCGTATTGCTGCAGGTGAAGGGCAATGGATCGTTGCGCGCACTGGCTTCGGGCGTGGGCGCTTCCGGGCACCTTTTGGTAGCCCAGGGCAGCCATGATGGCGCCACGGTCAACCTGCGCTGGATCCCGTGAGGGTCCTGCGCGCCACCCTCACGGGCCTTCCCCGACGATGCAACCACCTAACCAAGGCCATCCTCCGCCGATGCTGACCCCCGACGTTTCACGCCGCTGGCAGATGCTGGCGCTCGTCGCCGTGATCGGTTTCCTGGTCTGGCTGCTGGCGCCCGTGCTGATGCCCTTCGCCATCGCGGCGATGCTTGCCTACCTGGGCGACCCGCTGGCTGATCGCCTGCAGCGCCTTGGCATGGGCCGCACCATGGCGGTGAGCATCGTCTTCAGCGTGATCGTGCTGGTCACCGTCGGCGCGCTGTTGCTGCTGGTGCCGTTGATCCAGCGCCAGGTGGCCAGTGTCTACGACAACGTGCCCACCTACGTGGAGTGGGGCCGCAACGTGGCGCTGCCGTGGCTGCAGGCCAAGTTGCACCTTGACCCGGGCACTTTCGACAGCGACCGCATCATCGCCGCGGTGAAGGAGCACATCGGCTCGGTGAGTTCCATGGTGGCCTCGGCGGTGGCACGCGTGTCCCGCTCGGGCATGAGCATCGTCATCTGGATGACCAACCTGGTGCTGATCCCGGTGGTGGCCTTCTACCTGTTGCGCGACTGGGACACCATGGTGGCGCACATCGCGCGTCTGTTGCCCCGTTCGGTGGAACCCACCGCCGTGCGCCTGGCGCGCGAATCGGACCAGGTGCTCGGTGCCTTCGTGCGGGGCCAGCTGCTGGTGATGCTCGCCCTTGGGGTGTTCTACGGCATCGCGTTGAGCATCGCGGGTCTTTCCGTCGGCCCCCTGATCGGCATGGTTGCAGGCCTGCTGAGCTTCGTCCCGTACCTGGGCTTCATGATCGGTTTCGGCGCCAGCCTGATCGCCGTCCTGGTGCAGTACGGCGACTGGACGCATGTGCTGATCGTCTGCGGTGTTTTCGTGGTGGGCCAGTTGCTCGAAGGCTATGTCCTGGTGCCGCGCCTGGTGGGCGGGAAGATCGGCTTGCATCCGGTGGCCGTGATCTTCGCCGTGCTGGCCGGTGGACACCTGTTCGGTTTCCTCGGCGTGCTGCTGGCGCTCCCGGCAGCCTCGGTGGCGGTGGTAGTGATGCGTTACCTGCTCGAGCGTTACCGCCACAGCGAGCTCTACACCGAACACGCCACGGTTGAGCAATTGCGGGAGGACGAAGAAGGCACATTGCCGCCGCCCGAGCCGCCGGACAACCCCTCGCCATGATCGCGCAGCTGCCCCTGGCGCTGCGCTGGCCGCGGCGGCAACGGTTCGACCAGTTCCATCCCGGCGCGGCCAACGCGGCGGCGCTGGCGATCGTCGAAAGTGCAGCCACTGGCGGGCATGGATGCGTGTACGTGGCGGGCCCTGCCGGCAGCGGCAAGACGCACCTTCTGATCGCTGCCTGCCAGGCCGCGACGGATGCAGGACTGTCGGCGCAGTACCTGAGCCTGCGCCACGTCCGCGGGGCTCGATCCGACGCGATCGCCGGCGTTGGCGGTAGCCACTTGCTGGCACTGGATGATGTGGACCTTGTCGCCGGCGATGCGGACGCCGAGCTTGCCCTGTTCGCCACCTACAACCGCTACCTCGATGCCGGTGGCGTGTTGCTGCTGGCCGCCGAGGCGCTGCCCGTGGCGCTGCCGGTGCAATTGCCGGACCTGCGTTCCCGGCTGGGCGCCTGCACGCAGGCTCGCCTGGTGGCACTGGATGATGCCGAGCGCCGTCATGTGTTGCAGGCCCAGGCGCGCCATCGTGGCATCGTCCTGGATGACGCCGTACTGGACTGGATGTTTGCCCGCTACCCGCGGGACCTTGGGGCATTGCTGGATCTTCTTGACCGCGTCGACCGCGCCTCGCTGGCGGCGCAGAGGCGGGTGACCATTCCGTTCCTTCGATCGTTGCTGCGCGAAGGGTGATGCCCTAGGCGCTAGGCCCGCAGCATCGTGGGCGTGGCGTGGGCGCCGATCACCGGCGTCATGGCCTGGACGATCTTGTGGTTGCCGGCGATCAGGTTGCCGGATTCGGGCATGCCATCGCGTCCGGAGAAATCGCAGTAGATACCCCCGGCTTCGCGCACCAGCAGGCAGCCGGCAGCCATGTCCCAGGGTTTCAGGCCCAACTCGAAATAGCCGTCCAGACGGCCGGCGGCAACGTAGGCCAGGTCCAGTGCGGCGGAGCCTGAGCGGCGAATGTCCTCGGCATCTTTAAGCAGGGCTTGGGTCATGCCCAGCTGGGCTTCAAGGTGGGTGCGCTGGCGGTAGGGGAAGCCGGTGCCGATCATGGCGCCGGTGATTTCCTCGCGCTTGGACACGCGCATGCGGCGATCGTTGAGGTAGGCGCCGTCGCCCTTGCTGGCGGTATAGAGCTCATCGCGCAAGGGATCGAAGATCACGCCATACACGGGCTCGCCGCGTTCGACCAGGGCGATGGATACGCAGAAATGCGGGATGCCGCGCAGGTAGTTGTGGGTGCCGTCGAGCGGGTCGATCACCCAGGTCAGGGGGCCCTTGCCCTGCAAGCCCGATTCCTCACCCAGGAAAGCATGGGTGGGATAGGCGCGCTTCAACTCCTTGATGACCTCGGCCTCGGCCAGGCGGTCGACCTCGGAGGCGAAGTCCATGCGGTCTTTCTCGACGACGTTCAGGCCCTCGATGCGATTCATGTAGCGCAGGAGGATGTTTCCTGCGGAGCGCGCGGCGCGCGCCGCGACATTGACGGCGGGTCTTGGCATGGCTGGTCGACTTCGAAAGAGCGGGGCGGCGCCAGGGCCGCATGACCGGGCATTCTAACAGCGTCGGTTCCGCAGGTGCCATGTAAACTCGGCCGTTGCCCGCCATACCAAGCCCCGTCGATGGACATTGCCGCCCTGAACCCCCTGTTCCGTTATGTCCTGGTGCGTACCTCGCATCCGGGCAATATCGGCTCGGCCGCACGGGCCATCCGTACCATGGGCTTCACGCGGCTGGAGTTGATCGCGCCCCACCGCTTCCCCGACGACGAGGCCACGGCGATGGCCGCCGGCGCCGACGAGGTGCTGGCTGGGGCGGGTATCCACACCGATCTGGTGGGGGGCCTGGCCGGCGCTACCCTGGTACTGGGCCTCTCTGCACGCCGTCGCGGCGTGACCTTGCCCGAACTCGATCCGAGGCAAGCGGCCGCCCAGGCCGTGGCCGCTGCTTGCCGTGGCGAGCAGGTGGCATGGGTGTTCGGCAACGAGCGCACGGGCCTGGAAAACGATGAGCTCGCCCGGTGCCACGCCATGGTGCGCATCCCCAGCGTGGACGATTTCAGCTCGCTCAACCTGTCGCAGGCGGTGCAGGTGGCGGCCTATGAAACCCGCATGGCGCAGCTTGCGGGAGCCGGTGGCGGACAGGCCGTGCCGTCGAACGACGAACCGCCGGCTGACGCCGAGCAGTTGGAACGTTTCTTCGAACACCTGGCCCAGACCCTGGACGACATCGAATTCCATAAGGGCCGGCAGCCGGAAACCATCCTCCTGCGCCTGCGCAAGTTGTTCCTGCGGGCGCGCCCGGACCTTCGGGAATTGCGCGTGATGCACGGCATCTTCGCCGACGCGCAACGGATGGCAAGCCTGGCGAAGAAAAACAGCGGCGGTTAGCCGGTGCCGTCGTCCTCGCCGTCGGTCTTGGCCGCGGGCACCACCAAAACCTTGTCGATGCGGGCACCATCGAGGTCGAGCACTTCGAAATCGTGGCCTTCCCAGCTGAAGCGTTCGCCTACCGCCGGGATGTGGCCAAACTGCGCCACCATCATGCCGCCGACCGTGCGGTACTCGTGTTCGGCCTCGTGGGGCAGGGCATGGGCCTGCAACAACTCGCGAAGGTCGTCGGCCGGCAGCGCGCCGTCCACCAGGTAGCTGCCGTCGGCGCGGCGCACGATGGGGCCTGCGACGTCGTCGTTGTTTTCGCTGGGCGCGGTGGCGCCGACCACGGCCGCCAGCAGGTTGTTGATGGTGACCATGCCCTCGATGTCGCCGTATTCATCCACCACCAGTGCCATCGAGGTGCCCGCTTCGCGGAAGGCATCCATCAGGTCGAGCGCGCGCGCCGTAGCTGGCACGAACAGCGGCTTGACCATGTCGGTGAAGATGTCCTGCTGCCCAATGGATACATGGTGCAACAGGCGCTTGACCTCCACCACGCCCACCACGTCGCTTTCGTCGCCGCGATAGACCGGATACCGGGAATACGGTGTCTGCCGCATCACCTGGATGTTTTCTTCGCGCGGGGCTGCAATGTCGAGCCAGGCGATGCGCTTGCGCGGGGTCATCACGCCGTCCACGGTGCGATCCCCCAGGCGAAGCACGCGGCTGACCATGTTCCGCTCGTCGGCATCGAGCACGCCCTGTTCGGCGCTCTCGGCCACCAGCATGCGAATCTCTTCTTCGCTGGCGGCGCTGCGTGAAATGCGATGCAGGCCGAAGACACGCAGGATCAACGTGCTGGCGTGGTTCACCAGCCAGACGAACGGCAGGCAGATCCGCGAGAGCACCAGCATCGGGATGGCGATGGCGCAGGCTACTTTTTCAGGCGCGGCCAGTGCGGCGCGCTTGGGCACCAGCTCGCCGATCACGATCTGCATGAAGGCGCTGAGCCCGAAGCCGGCCAACCAGCCCAGCACGCGCGCGTAGGGAGCAAGCCACCCGGGCTGGCCGTTATGCAGCAGGGCAGTGAAGTGCTCGCCCAGCGCGTCGCCGGCGGCGGCGCCGGTGGCAAGGATCACCAGGGTAATGCCGACCTGCACCGTGGACAGGAAGCGTTCGGGTGACTCGGCAAGCTTGACCGCTACGCGGGCACGACGACTGTCGCGTGCCATCTGCTTCAGGCGGCTCTTGCGCGAGGCAACGATCGCCATCTCGGAGAGGGCGAAGAAGCCATTGACCATGGCCAGGACGAAGACGACGAATATTTCGCTGAGCATTGCTCGACTTTGCACGAGGCAAGGCCAACCAGTGTAGCGCCCAAGCAAGCTTGCGGATGTGCCGCCTGGGTACCTTGCCAAATGCCCGGGTCCTGTAACATTGCTGACTTATTGCCTTCACATATCCTGTCTTCAAGGCGTAAGTACATGTTTTCACTGCAAACGATGTTCGGCAAGGGCGACAGGTTCTACGGCCTTCTGGAAGAGAGCGCCGAGGCTGCCCGGGAGAGTGCCCGTGCCATGCACGAGCTGGTTACCCGATCCGACCGCGCCCCGGTGATGGCCGCCTTCAGCACGGCCCGCGCCCGCGAGAAAGCCCTGCACCGACAGATCGGCGAGGAACTGGTCAATACCTTCGTCACCGCGCTCGACCGCGAGGATATAGAAGCCCTCAATTCCGCCCTCTACAAGATTCCCAAGTCGATCGACAAATTCGCCGAGCGCTATGTGATCGTGGCCGACCGCCTGCACGGCATCGATTTCGATCAGCGCGCGGCGCTTCTGGAACAGTCAGCCTCGGTGGTGGTGCAGATGATCGGCGAGCTCCGCAAGGGGCTGAAGATCGACCGGGTGAAGAAACTGCGCGATAGCCTGAACGCGCTCGAGTCCGAAGCCGACCGCCTGCTGCTTGAGCCCTACCGCACGCTCTACGCCGAGGGCTCGGACCCATTGCGGGTGATGCTGGCCAAGGATCTCTTCGAACTCTTCGAAAAAGCCGTGGACAAGTGCCGTGACGTCGGCAACGTCGTCTATTCGATTGTCTTGAAGAATTCCTGAGGGACGACACGGTGCCTACGAACGTCCTCCATGCTGCCCGGGTGCGCGCATGAGCCTTGGCATGTTGCTGGCGGTGGTGCTGATCGCCCTGGCCTTCACTTATATCAACGGTTTCCACGATACGGCCAACTCGATCGCCACGGTGGTGGCGACCAAGGTGCTTACGCCAGGACAGGCGGTGGTGCTGGCCGCGGTCACCAATCTTGCCGGTGCGATGTGGGGTACCGCGGTGGCCGCCACCATCGCCGCCGGGCTGATCAACACAGGCGTGCTGGATGTCGGCCCGGAACTGCTGATCTGCGGATTGCTCGGCGCCACGCTATGGAACCTGCTGACCTGGTGGCTGGGCCTGCCGTCCAGTTCCAGCCACGCCCTGGTGGGCGGGCTTTGCGGTGCGGCGCTGGCGGCGTCGTCCAATGACATCCATTCGATCATCTGGCTGGAGCCCGGTCCGCACTGGTGGCTCGGCAAGGGTGT
>NZ_DATHFX010000441.1:0-2412 GCF_035317885.1 Pinirhizobacter sp. | reverse complement strand
GGGATTGGAAGCGGACAGGATCGCTTCGGCCCTTGGCTGGCTGTCGTCGCTGATCACGGCCACCAGCACGTTGCGAACCTGCAGGTCCGGGTAGGCGGCGAGCATCGGCTGCATGATCTTCCACAGCCTGTGGCAGTACCGGCACTCGGTGTCGGTGAACACGTAGACCTGGCGGGCCGGCTTGCTGCTTCCCTCCGCGACCCAGGTGGTCTTGGCCAGGGAGTTCCAGGCGCCCGAGGGCGGCGCCGGCTGCGCGGCGGCCAATGTGGAAACGGCCAGCAGGCCAAAGGCCATCCATCGCAACATGATCTTTCTCCATGACGCGGTGAGGCGCCGCGTCTTCAGTTCATGGACCGGCACATCTGCCAGAAACTTTCATCGGGCAAAACGATCGGTGGCCGTCACCAGTGCACTGATGATGCCCGGTTCGAAGGCCGAATGCCCGGCATCGGGCACGATCTGCAGCGTCGCTTCAGGGAAGACGCGATGCAGGTCCCAGGCGCTTCGCACCGGGCAGACCACGTCGTAACGGCCCTGAACGATGATGGTGGGAATGTTGCGTATGCGGTCGACATCGCGCAGGAGCTGGCCATCGACCTCGAAGAAACCGGCGTTGACGAAGTAATGGCATTCGATGCGCGAGAAAGCCAGGGCGAAGTCGTCCTTGCCACTGGACACGATGTGCGAAGTGTCCTGGTACAGGTAACTGGTGGCTGCTTCCCAGATCGACCAGGCGCGCGCGGCGGCCACGCGCACCTGTGCATCGTCACTGGTGAGGCGGCGGTGATAAGCGCTGATCAGGTCGCCATGTTCGGCCGGTGGAATCGCCGCCAGGTAGTGTTCCCATGCATCCGGAAACAGGGCATCGCAACCCTTCTGGTAGAACCATTCCAGTTCCCAGCGCCGAAGCATGAAGATGCCGCGCAGCACCAGTTCACTCACGTGGTCCGGATGCTTCTGCGCATAAGCCAATGCCAGGGTCGAACCCCATGATCCGCCGAATACTTGCCAACGATCGATGCCAAGCTTCCTGCGGATGGCCTCCATGTCCTCGACCAGTGTCCAGGTGGTGTTTTCGCGCAGTTCCGCGTGCGGCGTGGACCTGCCGCAACCACGCTGGTCGAACAACACGATGCGGTATTTGGCCGGATCGAAGAAACGGCGGCAGCGGGGGTTGGTGCCGCCACCGGGGCCGCCATGCAGGAATACCACCGGCTTGCCATTCGGGTTGCCGCTCTGCTCGTAATACACGTTGTGCAGGGGCGAAACCTGCAGGAATCCTTCGTCGTACGGCGTAATCTCGGGGTACAGCTGGCGGTGCTCGTCCTGCATGTGCTTACGACCGGGTGGCGTGGAAAACCATGAGGCTAGCGTGGGACGCGGTCGCGCGCCAGCGCACTGTGTTTCCCCACTGACAAACGAGGTTCATACCCGGGCACCTAAAAGACCTTCCCGGGATTCATGATCCCATCCGGATCGAGTACCGCCTTGATGCCCTTCATCACGGCGATCTCCTCCGCGCTGCGGGTGCCTTCAAGGTACGGCTTCTTCACCAGGCCGATGCCGTGCTCGGCCGAGATGCTCCCGCCGTGCTTGCGAAGCATCCCGGCCAGCTGTTGGGTCACCCTCTCGCACTGGGCAACGAAGCGATCCGGGTCCAGGTCGTCGGGCTTGAGCACATTGATGTGCAGGTTCCCATCGCCGATATGCCCGAACCACACCACGTCGAAGGTGGGATATTCGCTTGCCAGGAGCTCCCCCATGTCGGCCATGAAGGCCGGCACCGCGCCAATGCGCACGGAGACGTCGTTCTTGTATGGCTTGTAGCGCGCAAGGCTTTCGGTGATGCCCTCGCGCAGGCGCCACAGCGAAGCCGCCTGTGCCTGGCTGCTACTGATCACGCCGTCAGTGACCCAACCGGCTTCAAGGCATGCCTGGAACATGTCCAGCGCCGCGGCCTGGCTTGCCTCATCGCCGGCATCGAATTCGGCCACCACGTAGTAAGGCGATGGTTCTTCGAAGGGCGCCTGCGCGCCATGGGCCAGCACGTGTTCCAGTGCGCGATCGGTAAAGAACTCAAATGCTTCCAGTTGAAGCTTCGTCCGCGCCACGGCGAACACCCGCATCAATGCATCCATCGCCGGCACGGCCAGCAGCATCACCTGGGTGGGCGGCGGCGGCGGCGCCAGCCATAGCGTAGCTTCCACGACCATGCCAAGCGTGCCTTCCGAACCGATCACCAGATGGCGCAGGTCGTAACCGGAGGCGTTCTTCACCAGCCCGCGGTTGAGTTCCAGGAGCTCACCTGCGCCGGTAACGAACTTCAGTCCCGCCACCCATTGGCGGGTCAGGCCATAGCGGATCACCCGGATGCCGCCTGACCCGCCAATGGGTGGCGGGACTGAAGTTCGT
>NZ_DATHFX010000440.1:0-3598 GCF_035317885.1 Pinirhizobacter sp. | reverse complement strand
CGCCGGATAAGTCGGTGGTGGTGAAGCACAACCCAGCCACCAAGGCGAAGAAGCTCCCGGCCAAGCACTAGCGAAGTGCTTCAGCCAGAGGGAGTCCGCCATCGTGCGTGGCTCCATGGCCGGACTCCCAAGATCAGGCGATGAGTTAGCCGGCCTAGCGCGACCGACCGACGACCAACGGCACATGCCTTGGCGAGCCCAAGGTCGAACAATGGACCGTACCCAAAGCATCAGGAGGATGCCGCCGCCATGAAGAATCACGACAAGGAATTTGCCGGGCATGCGGTGTACTCGCCACTCACCCTGAGCGTGTACGACGCGCTCGTGCTGGGCGTGTCCAATCCCTTGCTGTGGAAATGCCCAACCCAGAAGATCCTGGACTTCTACAACCAGAATATCTCGGCCAACCACCTGGACGTGGGCGTGGGGACGGGCTGGTATCTGGACCATTGCCGCTTCCCCGATCCGGCGCCACGACTGGCCCTGCTGGATGCGAACGGCAATTCCCTGGACAAGGCCGCCGGCCGGGTGGCCCGCTATGGCCCGGAAACTTACCTGACCGATGTGTTGCAACCGGTACCCGGGCACATCGAGCCCTTCGATTCGATCGCACTGACCTACCTGCTGCACTGCCTTCCCGGCTCCCTGGCCCAGAAATGCGTGGTGTTCGACCATCTGCGCCCGCTGCTGTCCGACGGCGGCGTGATGTTCGGCGCCACCATCCTTGGCGCCAACGTCGCCTGCGGCGGTATCGCGCGCAAGCTGATGGCCTTCTACAACGCGCGGCAGGTCTTCTCCAATACCCAGGACAGCCTTGCCGGTCTTGAATACGAACTGCACACCCGCTTCGATGACGTACAGCTTCGCGTCGTGGGCTGCGTGGCGCTATTCCGCGTGCGGGTACCCGGACCCTCCCGTTAGCGGGCGACGGCTAGAATGGCCGTTCGCATGAATGGAGCTTTTCGATGCCGACTGTCCGCCCGACGATGATCCGCCTGGTGATGGCGCTGGCCCTGGGCGTTGCCTCGTGCGCCGCCATTGCCGACGGGGTGAGCCGGGATGGTGCCGCCTTCCAGGGTCGACAGGCTCGCATCAGCGCCAACGCCGATGGCTCATTCCGCCTGGCCTACGATGGCGGCACGCGCGACATCGCCGCGCAGCCATGGAAAACCACCACCGCCAGCCCATTGTTCGATGGCCTGTTCGCCATGGCCCAGGCCGATCTTGCCGCCGATTCCGTGAAGGCGATTAGCGACCCGGGCTTCGACCACGGCCAGCCAATTGCCTGCGACTGCTTCGTCACGGGCGAGAAATGGCCCTTCGTATGGACACGCGATCTTTCCTTCTCGGTGGACCTGGGCCTCTGGCAGTTCGATCCACAGCGGGCGCGCAACTCCTTTGCCTTCAAGGTATCGGGTGTGCGCCAGCCTGGTGCGGGCGACGGTACGTACGTGATGCAGGACACCGGCTCCGGCGGCAGCTGGCCGATAAGCACCGATCGCGTGGTGTGGTTCGTCGGTGCGCAGCACCTGTTAAGCGACAAGGCCTTCGCCACGCGCTACGACAAGGCCCTGGCCGATACGCTGGCGCAGGACCGCATCTACGCCTTCGACAGCCACCTGGGGCTGTACCGCGGCGAAACCTCGTTCCTGGACTGGCGGGAGCAGACCTACCCTGCATGGACGAAGGAAGACGTCACCTTCATTGCCCAATCGTTCGCCTTGTCGACCAATGTGCTGCATTACCAGGCGCTGCGCATCGCCGCGAATCGCCTGCACGATGGCAATGACTACGCGGGGCAGGCAGCGGCGCTGAAAGCTGCGATCAACCGCCGCTTCTGGCGCGACGACCGTGGCATGTACATGAGCTACATCGGCGGCGACGTTACACCTGCGCCTTTCGATACCTACGACATGCTGGGGCTGGCGCTGGCCATCGACAGCGGCGTAGCAGACCTGGCCCGTGCGAAGAAGATCCTGGCCAACTACCCGGTATGGCCGGCCGGTACCCCGGTGACCTGGCCCGAGCGCCGCGACCAGCCGATCTACCACAACCGCTCGATCTGGCCCTTTGTCAGCGCCTATGCCTTGCGCGCCGCGCGCCGGGCGGATGCGCCGGCGCACATCGAGCACGAGATACGCTCGCTGATGCAGGGCGCGGCCCTGGCAGGTTCGAACATGGAGAACTTCGAGCTCGTCTCGCACAAGATCCACGTCGACGAAGGCCCGCTCAGTGGACCGGTGGTGGATTCACCACGCCAGCTGTGGTCGGTGGGCGCGTACGTGGGCATGGTGGTGGACGGCGTATTCGGCCTTGAGGCGGACAACACCATCGTGCCGAAGCTTCCCGTCGGGCTCGCCCGCGAGCTCTTCGGCGACAACGACTCCATCACGCTCGACACCGGCACGCGGCGGATCGTGCTGCACAAGCCGGCTGCGATGGAAGGCAACCTGCTCGTCGCAGGTTCCCGCAAGACATCGGGCAGCACCACGGATATCTGGCTGAAGGCGACGACCGTGGCCGACGTGCCGCTGCGCAAGGACGCGCCGCTTTATGCGCCAACTGCCCCCGACGCACCCGGGATCACCGACAAGGGCGGCAGCGACAGCGTTTCGCTTCCGCCCGGTGGCGTGTTGTACGTCAACGGCCTGCGCACCCAGGCCACTGCACTGCCCCACCGCGACACGGCGCAGTGCGTGAGCGTCACCGTCGAAGAGCACGGGCTCGAATCGCTGCACAGCCCCACGCGCTGCCTGGGGACGGTGCAGTCCCTGCCAGGCGAAGGCCCATGGACCTTCACCCCGTCGCACAAGGGACAGGTGCAGCTGCGGGTGTCGTACGAAAACGACAATGGACCGGTGAACACCGGCGTCACCGCGGCGGTGCGCCGCGCACAGCTGCAGTGCGAAGGCGCAGCGTTGCAAACCCAGGTGATCGTGATGGCGCACGGTATCCGCCGGCAGGTATCGACCCCTGCGCGTTTCGACGTGCCGGCCCATGGTTCGTGCACCATCAGCCTGAAGCCGGGTTTCAACATGTCGTATCTGGCGCAGTTCGCGCACTACACGCAAGCGAAGGGCGGGGCGTCCGGTCCGCTCGACACGGCGCGTGTGTTCGGTGCGTCGGTGATGCCGCTGCCTTGAACTGATGATGGCGGGGTCAGAGTTATAACTCTGACCCCATGTCAGCTGCAGAGTTGCTCGATCAGGTTCTCCAGCAGCGCCCCTTCAGGGGTGGGCTGGTATTTGTCGTCGAAACCGATGCGGGTGAGGAGGTCTTCACAGGCGTCGCGGAAATCGTCGCGGATTTCCTGTTCGCCACCCACCACCAAGCCGCCGGGGCCGTGCAGGATGAGTTCGGCCAGTTCACTGGTTTCACGGTGCGCTAGCAACAGGTTGCGCACTTCTTCCGAGATGCGGATCTTCATCGGTCAGCCTGGTCGTCCGGCCGTGTTGAGTGGCTCGAGCTGGCCCGATTGTGCTGGCAGCAAAGGCATTTGACCAGCCCCCGCTTTTCACTACGATCCAAGCTCCGACACCAACGCCGACATGGCTGCGTTGATGTCGTCGACATCCACCCCGGCATAGCCGAACATCAG
>NZ_DATHFX010000439.1:0-3108 GCF_035317885.1 Pinirhizobacter sp. | reverse complement strand
CGCCACGACACCCGGGCCACGGGCATCTTCACCGTGCCGCCGTCGCCATTCCAGGCTTTCGGGTTGTCCGATCCTGATGTCCATACCGTGTTCGTGGATCCGCGCGGGCGCATCTGGCTGGGCCTGGGTACCGGCCACATCGATGTGCTTGACCTCGGAGCCAGCACCATGCGCCACGTGCGAGTGCCCGGCGACCAGGGCCAGCGCGACGTGCAGGCGTTCGCGGTGGCGCCGGATGGGGCGATCCTGGCAGGCTCCCAGGGGATCGCACGCATCGATCCGGACACCTTGCAGGTGCAGACCGGCCAGGTGCCCATGCTCGACGGCGAGATCATCCTGTCGATGGCGCGCGAGGGCGACCGGCTCCTTGCCGGCACCTACGACGGGCTTTTCGGTGTCGACCTTGGCCCAGGCCGGGCGCCTTATGCCGCGAACAATCTCAGTAACGAAACCGTGCGGGACATCACGCGCATGGATGGCCAATGGTGGCTATCGACGATCAATGGCATCAGCGTGTGGCCGGACGACGAGCCCGACTTCTTCACCTTGCGCCACGATCCGGCCCAACCGGGCAGCCTGCCGCAGAACTATATCGGCTCGATGGCGCTGGATTCGAATCGCCGGCTTTGGGTCGCCACCTACGGCGGCATCGCCTGGGTCGACCGCTGGACGCCGAAAGGCCCGTGGAATTTCCGTCACCTGGGGCTGGCCGAGGGCCTGGCCAGTGCGAAGGTCGACGCCGTGCTGGTCGATCGCCGCGACCGCGCCTGGGCGTCCCTGGCCCATGGGCTGGCGCGGGTCGACCCGGCCGACTTCAAGGTGGCCAACTTCGGCGCACGCGACGGCATGCGCGTGGCCAGTTACGAGCATCGTTCCGCTGCCGTGGGACCTCACGGCGAACTGCTGTTCGGCGGCCTCGGCGGCCTGACGGTAGTGTTGCCCGATGCGCCACCGGCGCGCGAGGGCGCCGAAGCTGTCACTGTCACAGGTGTGCTGCAGGGCGGCGACGAAACCCCGTACGGCCAACTGCCCGGCGACGGCGGCAGCATCGCGGTGGACAGCGATTCACGCAGCTTGCGCGTCGAATTCGCCCTGCTCGACTACGGCGTGGCAGGTGAGACACGCTACGCCTATCGCCTGGAGGGCTTTGATGCCGGTTGGGTGGACGTGGCTCGCGGCAATCCTGCCGCCGCGGTGTACACCAATCTTCCCGGTGGCCATTACACCTTGCATCTTCGTGCCGTCACCATCGGCGGCGCTTCGCGCACCATCGATGCCGCCGTGACCCTGGCCGTGGCGCCGCGCTGGTACGAATCGTGGTGGGCGCGCCTGCTGGTGGTGATTGCCCTGCTGGGCGTGGCACTGGGGCTTTCGGCGCTGCGCACGGTGTTCCTGCGGCGGCGGGCGAGAGTGCTACAGCATGAAGTGGATGCGCGCACGCGCGACCTACAGATAGCCAACGAACAACTCGACCGGCTTGCAGGTACCGATGAACTCACCGGTGCCTTCAACCGGCGCCGCTTCCTTGATCTGGCCGGCCGCGCCGTGGTCGATGCACAGTTGCATGACAAGCCGTTGAGCATGGTGCTGATCGACCTGGACAACTTCAAGGTGGTAAACGATACCTACGGCCACCTGGCGGGCGATGCGGTGATCCGCGCCGCGATGGACCTGACCGCGCGGCTATGCCGCGGTTCGGACCTGGTCGGCCGTTACGGCGGTGAGGAATTGATCATTTGCCTTCCGGGCACCGACGCCGAGGGCGCCTTCCAGCTGACCGAACGCATCCGCCAGGCGATGGCCGAACGTACCGTCATGGATGGCGGCCGAAGCATCACGGTGACCGCCAGTGCCGGCATCGCCGTGTGGCGGCGCGGGGAATCGCTCAATGGCATGCTGCGCCGCGCTGACAATGCGCTATACGCGGCCAAGCACGCCGGCCGCAACCGCACCGAGATCGACGAGGGCTAGTCGCGGAAATTGTCGAACTGCAGCGGTAGTTCGATATCCACCTTGCGCAGGATCGCCATCGCCGCCTGCAGGTCGTCGCGTTTCTTGCCGCTCACGCGCAATTTGTCGCCGTTGATCTGCGCCTCGACCTTGAGCTTGGCTTCTTTCATCGCGGCGATGAGCTTCTTGGCGATGGGTTGCTCGATACCCTGCTTGAGGGTGACCTTGCGCCGGGCACCGCCGAGGTTCACTTCCGGCTCGCCGATGTCCATGGCGCGGGCATCGATCTGCCGGGCCGCCAGGCGGGCCCGCAGGATGTCGAGCATCTGCTCGAGCTGGAAGTCGCTGGGTGCGCGCTGGTTGACCACGAAACCGTCCAGTTCGAAGCTTGCCTCCACATTGCGGAAGTCGAAGCGGGTGGAAAGTTCACGGTTGGCCTGGTCCACGGCATTGGTCAGTTCGTGCTTGTCGATTTCGGAAATGACGTCGAAGGAAGGCATGGTAAGAAAGTCATCCATCGTGGGGCGGGTCGTGTATGGTAGCGCGCCGAAGTCGACGATAATGGCCTGATGGCGACAAGCGACTATGACGTGCTGGTGATCGGCGCGGGCGCGGCGGGCATGATGTGCGCCATCGTCGCAGGATCCCGCGGACGGCGCGTGCTGGTACTGGACCACGCCAACAAGCCCGGCAAGAAGATCCTGATGTCCGGCGGCGGCCGCTGCAATTTCACCCATACCGGAACCACGCCGGCCCATTACCTCTCGGCCAACCCGCATTTCTGCAAGAGTGCCCTGGCGCGCTATACGCCCTGGGACTTCATCGCCATGGTCGACCGGCATCGCATCGCCTGGCATGAAAAAACCCCGGGGCAGCTGTTCTGCGACGACTCGGCCAAGCAAATCGTGGCCATGTTGCTGGCCGAATGCGCGCGGTCGGGGGCGCGCGTGGAAACTTCCGTACCGGTGTCCAACGTGCGTGCCCATGGTGATGGCTTCATGGTGGACACGCCGCAGGGTCACGTACGTTGCGCCTCGCTGGTGGTGGCCACCGGTGGGCTTTCGGTGCCGACCATGGGCGCCACGGCGTTCGGCTACGACCTGGCCCGCCAGTTCGGCCACGCCGCCAGGCGGCCGCCGATATCGCGTAATTCCGCGT
>NZ_DATHFX010000438.1:0-6656 GCF_035317885.1 Pinirhizobacter sp. | reverse complement strand
TGTTGCATGGCGTTCGTGCCGACAGGACGGCGATGCTGGGGCGGGCACGCTGGCTGTATTCGCAGGGCTACTCGGTCATGTTGATCGATTTCCAGTCCGCGGGCGAAAGCGATGGCGACGCCATCACGCTTGGTTATCGGGAAGCCGACGACGCTGCGCGAGCACTTTCCTGGATGCGGCAGAGGCTTCCCCACGAGCGTATCGCGGTGGCGGGGACCTCAATGGGCGGGGCGGCCATCCTGTTGGCCCGGCCACCGCTCCAGGCTGAGGCACTGGTCATCGAGCAGGTCTATCCCACCATCGACGAAGCGGTACGTGACCGCATCGATCTACACCTGGGTCACGCGTTCTCATTCCTGGCCCCGGTACTCCTGCGGACGATGTCGTGGCATCTTGGCTTTGGTCCCGAGGCCTTGCGGCCGATCGACCACGTGGATGGCCTGGTCGGACCAACCCTCTTTGTTGCCGGCGAAAAGGACGAGCACGTGACACTCGCGCAATCGATGGCCCTCTACGCCAGGGCTGGCGGAAAGAAAGAGCTTTGGATCGTTCCCGGCGCACGGCATGTCGATCTCTATGCGTACGACGCTCAGGCATGGCGGACGTGCGTAGGCGGTTTTCTGCGGAGGAGCCTGCGGCCGGTTGACCCATCCTCGGGGGCCGGGCCACCATCGACGGGTCGGCCTTCTCTCTCGCCTTGGGGAATTGAACATGGGTCATCCGCTCCTGCTGGTGCAGCTCCTGGTTATTCTCCTGGCTTCGCGCGCCCTGTTATGGTGCCTGCGTTGGCTGGGGCAGCCGCCGGTGATCGGCGAGATGATCGCCGGGCTGATGCTGGGGCCGATGGTGTTCGGCGCGCTTGCGCCGGAGTGGCAGGCCAGCCTGTTTCCGAAGGAGAGCCTCGGCGCGCTGGGTAGCCTCAGTACGCTGGGCCTTGTGTTGTTCATGATGGTCGTGGGGGCCGAGCTTCGGCTTCCCGGCGGCTTCCGCAAGCAGTTGGGCACGGCGGGCTGGATCGGAGGCCTTGCCGTGCTGCTTCCCATGGCACTGGGCCTGGGTGCCACGCCCTGGCTTTACGAAGACTTCGCGCCCCAGGGCGTTGGCTTCTGGCCATTCGCAACATTCATGGCCACGGCCGGTGCGATCACCGCGCTGCCGGTGATGGCGCGCATCCTGAAGGATCGAAAGCTCACGCACAGCATGCCCGGACGCCTCGCCATTGCGGCGGCGGCGCTTGCCGACGCCCTAGCGTGGCTGATGCTGGCTTTCGTGGTCGCCCTGATCAGTGCCCATGGCAACTGGGCGCCGTTCTGGCGCACGGCCGCAGGGCTGGTCGTACTGCTCGCCGTGGCGTTTGGCTTGCTGCGTCCTCTATGCAACTACCTGCTGGGCCGCCATGCGCCCGACGGGAAGCCCGATCGCGCGGTGCTGGCGTTCCTGCTGATCGGCGCCTTCAGTTGCGCGGCAGTAACTGAATGGCTGAATCTGCACGCGGTATTCGGCGCCTTCATCTTCGGTCTGTGCCTGCCACGCGACGACCGCCTGCTGAAAGCTCTGGTGGAGCGCATCGAATACGTAGCCATCGTTGCCTTGTTGCCGGTGTTCTTCGTGCTGTCGGGGCTGTCCACCACCGCCAACCTGTTCAACGGCGGCGCCGGCCTTGCGCTATTGATCGTGCTTGGCGTGGCCATTGCCGGCAAGCTGCTCGGCGGTACGGCCGGCGCTCGCATCTCTGGCCTGGGCTGGCGTGACAGCTTCGCCGTCGGCTCGCTGATGAATGCGCGCGGCATGATGGAACTGATCGTGATGAAAGTGGGCCTGGATGCCGGCGTAATCGACCAGCGCATGTTCACCCTGCTGCTGATCATGGCGATCGTCACCACCATGATGACGACGCCGATGCTGCTCTATTTCACCAGGGGCCAGCCGCTGGACGACGCGGTGCCGGAGCGGCTGGCGGTGAAGCACTGAGGTCGGTCAGGAATCCACATAAGTTCGCAGGTTGAACTGTCCGGGCATGCGCGCGTTGCGCGTGCCAGGGCAGTTGACCGAGTAGGTCGACCAGTCGGTGTCCACGTTGTCCGCATCGATTACCTTGGCCCGCATCGCATAGGTAGTTGGCCTGGCTGTGCCACCGCAGTCGATGAAGAACCGTATGGGCGACTCACGCTTGTCCACTGGTAGCCTCGCGGTCCAGCATTGCGAGTTCCCTGGACAGTCAATCAGTTCGGTGACCAGGGTGGCCCTGAACTCGGGGTTTCCGACGAAATGGGCATCCACGGGAACGAAATCGCCTAGTGGAACCGGGTCGTCGATGACCTCCGAAAGCTTGAACGGCTCGCATTTCCTGTCTTCAGAAAAAAGCCGATAACCCTTCTCGACGCCCTTCATTGCGGCGGTTCTGAACACAGGATCCAGGAGTGCCTTTGCATCCTCAACATTAGTATGAAACGCCGTTTCTACGATGATAGAAGGCATCTTCGCAAGCCTGTTTTCGCCGTAGTCGCCGGGGTTTGGCGCTATGGCCACAGGAAAATCTACATACTTTTCAGTCGCGTGAATTAGCTCATCCATACTACAGAGCACGCTCTTGGCCAGCGTTTCGTCTGCCTTTCGCCCTGGCGTAATGTAGACACGAGCTCCCCTGGTAGAACCCGAATCTTCCGCATTGGTATGGAGATGGACAACTCCTTCCGCGCCAACACTATTCGCGTACAGTGGACGGCTTCTAATATCCTCCTTGTAGTGTCGGAGATTGTCTGTGGATCCCGGGAGTGAGTTCCATATATCCGGCCGGTCCGGTAGGAGCTCTTCGAAGCGATACCTGGCCGCCACGTCATTCCACGGGATTCCGCTTTCCGCATGGATTCCGTCTTTCGAGCCTCGCGGTTGGACGACAGTTTTTCCCGATCTTTTGCTCATCCAGAAAGACAATTCGGCCGCGTAGATGGGTGAGAGATAATCTTCAGTAATCCCATTGGCGCTCTCCCGTTGAGTGCGCCAGTCGTGGAATCCAAAGTGTTTGTAGTTCCCGTGTCCTGCCGCTACCACTACGGGGCCGCCAGATTCCAAAGATCCACGCAGGGCCTCTTCGGTAGCCTTGCGTTCGTCCGGGAAGAAGTCGAGTAGTTCCCTGCCGTCGAAGCGGAAGTAGTAGTTGTGGATGGGTGGATTAGGTCCAAGCTTCCAGTCGAGTCTCTGCTGGATGTCCTGAAGATCCTGCTCGAGAATGGGACTGATCGTCGACTCCCTGGGCGACAGAAAATCGCTTCCCATATCGAGGTATGCCGACTTTGTATCCAGGTCGAGGGTCACGCGCACCTTGGGTGCCGAGATCAGATTCCTTTTGTGCGCCTTCTCGTTCGTTATTTGCTGCAGCAACCCAGTCATGAGGTTAGCGAGTTCGTCCCTGGTTAGAGACGCTACCCGGTGTGCAATATCTTCTCGCGTGGGTGCCTGATTGACTCGCCTGCCGGAGCTGGCAGCGTGAGTTGCCAAGGCACAACCAAGCGTAGAGACGATAGCGACTGCCAGCATGGTCTTGAACGGAGATCTCGTTTGATGCATATGCTTTCCCCTGCGATTGCCGCGGAGTGCAGGACAAGCCCGACTGCCGCGACGTTGTTGGAGAAACAGGGTGCATCACGAGGTATGGAATGAGTATCAGCGTGCCTCCCCGCCGAGCGTCATCCGAATCTCGATGTGAGGCTGGTGGGAATGAGACGCTTCACGGGCGACGCTAGGGCGCGCCGCTCTCCGCTATTCGTATACCATTGGCAAGTAATGCCGCGCCGATGGTCTGCCTTAGTAAAGCACCCGCGCCCGCAACGTATCTGGAATCGCCGCCAGCTCATCCTTAAGCGCTGCCGCCAGTTCCTCACTGGTCGACACATCAATCACCACATAGCCTACGTTCGGATCGGTTTGCAGGTACTGACCGTCGATGTTGAGGCTGTGGCGGGAGAAGACCTCGTTGATGCGCGAGAGGATGCCTGGCACGTTGCGATGGATGTGCAGCTGGCGGCGGCTGCTGGGGTGGACAGGAAGGGATACTTCCGGGAAATTCACCGCGGACAGCGTGCTGCCGTTGTCGCTGTAACGCACAAGCTTCGATGCGACCTCGATGCCGATGTTGTCCTATGCTTCCAGCGTGCTCCAGTGGGCATCAGCGTGTTTCCCTGACGAGTGTCATTGGATTCTTGATGCTTGGTGGGTGATTGTCAGTAACCAGTCGTTGTCACCGCCAACTACTCCGGAGTACATGGCAACACCTCAAGCCTTACGGTAGATAGGGAACTCCCCGGACAGATAAAAGCCGGTAGGGATGGGAGGCTTTATGCGCGGCGTGACGATGCGCTGCGATCCCATACAAGGAATTCACCATGAAAACCCTGCTCGCCCTGGCTGCACTCGCCGCTGCTTCCTTTGCCACCACCGCCATCGCCAACGATGCGCCGGACTTCGATTTCTCGTCCCAGGCAACCATGCTTTCCGAAGATTCGGTGATCGACCTTGACACCACCGATATGGGCAACGCCAAGCCGTTGCCGGTTACCCGCTCAATCAATTTTGCGTTGATCGTGCGTGGCCACAAGCCTGATGAAGCCTTCTCCAAGATCACCGAAGCCGCCGCGACCATGTGCCGCAAACACAAAGGCCACGTCCGGAACCTGCATTACTTTCATGCCGTGCCTGGCAAGCCGCGCAATGATGTCATGACCCTGCTGGAAGGCGAAAACGCCCGCCAGGGGAATGCTCTCGGTGTTCGCGTGTCGTGCGTGGTCGGCCGCGGCTGACGATGGCCTGAGATCTCGTACCTGGCATGAGAACTGGTTGCCAGCGGGTGAGCATGCAAGCGGTCCTTCTGTCACTCGCTGGTCAGCCAAGTTGTATTGAAAAACCACGGCGCACGTGTTGCCTTAGTAAAGCACCCGTGCCCGTAACGTATCCGGAATCGCCGCCAGCTCATCCTTAAGTGCCACCGCCAGTTCTTCACTGGTGGACACATCAATCACTACATAGCCTACATTCGGATCAGTCTGCAGGTACTGGCCGTCGATGTTGATGCTATGGCGGGAGAAGATCTCGTTGATGCGCGAGAGGATGCCTGGCACGTTGCGGTGGATGTGCAGCAGGCGCCGGCTGTTGGGATGGCCGGGCAAGGAGACCTCGGGAAAATTCACCGCCGATAGCGTGCTGCCGTTGTCGCTGTAACGCACAAGCTTCGATGCAACCTCGATGCCGATGTTGTCCTGTGCTTCCAGCGTGCTGCCGCCGATGTGTGGGGTCAGGATCACGTTATCCATGCCGATGAGCGGCGATACGAAGGCATCGTCGTTGCCCTTCGGCTCCACGGGGAAAACGTCGATGGCGGCGCCGGAAAGCTGGCCCGAGCCCAATGCGGCAGCCAGTGCCTCGATGTCCACCACGGTGCCGCGTGATGCATTGATCAGCATCGCGCCCGGCTTCATCTTCGCGATCTCCGTGGCGCCGATCATGTCTTTCGTTTGCGGTGTTTCAGGTACGTGCAGGGTAACGACATCCGACCGGGCCAGCAGGTCGTTCAGGCCGGCGGCGGCTCGTGCGTTGCCCAGGGAAAGCTTTGGCTCGATGTCATGGAAGATCACGCGCATCCCCAGGCCTTCAGCCAGCACGCCGACCTGCGTTCCGATGTGTCCGTAGCCGACGATGCCCAGCACCTTGTCGCGGACCTCGAAACTGCCGGCGGCGCTCTTGGACCATCCACCCCGGTGGCATTGGGCGTTCTTTTGCGGAATGCGCCGCACCAGCATGATCGTCTCGGCGATCACCAATTCCGCCACGCTGCGGGTGTTGGAGTAGGGCGCGTTGAACACCGGCACGCCAGCACTCTCGGCGGCGTCCAGGTCCACCTGGTTGGTGCCGATGCAGAAGCAGCCTACGGCGAGCAGGCGGCGAGCTTCGGTGAGAACCTCTGCATTGAGCTGGGTGCGTGAGCGGATGCCTACGATGTGTGCATCGGCGACGGCTTTTTTCAGCGAGTCTCTGCTGAGGGATTTCTCGTGGCATTCGATCTGGGAATAGCCGGCCTGGCGGAACACGTCCACGGCGCTGGGGCTGACGCCTTCGAGCAGCAGCACCTTGATGTCCGAGCGGGGGTAGGAAGTCTTCTTCATCGATCCGGTCCACGGTCCAGGCTCCCACTATGCCAGATAGCGGCGGCTTTCTGCCGCAGCGCAGCAGTAGACGGGCCGCTGCCCGGCTGGCACGCTGTGAAGCCTGCCACGGAGCCACCATGACCGACCCGCGCCTGGCCGACCTTGCCCGTCGCGCCCCCGACATCCGCCTGCTCACCGACCGTTCCGACCTGGAACACTACGGTCGGGATTGGACGCGCCGATGGACGCCGGCTCCGTTGGCCATCGCCCTGCCGTCGACCGCAGGCGACGTTCAAGCCATCGTCCGCTGGGCCCGCGAACACCAGGTGGCCATCGTGCCCTCCGGTGGACGCACAGGGCTCTCCGGCGGCGCCGTGGCGGCCCATGGCGAATTGGTGGTGGCGTTCGATCGCATGAACCAGGTGCTGGGATTCGATCCGGTGGATGGCACGCTTACCGTGGGGCCGGGAATCGCGCTGGAGACGGTGCAGAACGCCGCGCGCGAGCACGGTCTGGCGT
>NZ_DATHFX010000437.1:0-4167 GCF_035317885.1 Pinirhizobacter sp. | reverse complement strand
CCGCCACCCCTTCCAGGTCCAGCAGGGTGGCCAGGTCGTTGGCATGCGCACCGTCCAGCAGGAAGGAGATCACCGGCTCTTTACCGGGCGCCGTGCCGAACAGGCGGATACCCGGCAATTCGCTTAAGGAGCTGGTGGCATGGGCCAGCAGCGATTGTTCGTGCGCGCCGATGGCGTCGAAGCCGACGCCTTCCAGGTAATCGATGGCAGCGGCCACCCCGGCGAAACCGGCGATGTTCGGCGTGCCGGCCTCGAAACGGTGCGGTGGCTCGGCGAACGTGGTGCCGTCGAAGCGGACCTCGCGGATCATCTCGCCACCGCCAAAGAAGGGTGGCATGGCATCGAGGTGTTCGCGTCGGGCCCAGAGGGCGCCGGTGCCGGTGGGCGCCAGCATCTTGTGGCCGGTGATGGCGTAGAAATCGCACCCCAGCCCTTGCACGTCGATGCGCCGGTGCGGCGCCGCCTGGGAGCCATCCACCAGCAAGGGAATGCCACGGCGACGGCACTCGCGCGCGATCTCGCGCACCGGATTCACCGTGCCAAGCACGTTCGAAACATGCGCGACGCAGGCGAGCTTCACCTCCGGGGTGAGCAATTCGAAGAACTTCTCCACGATGAGTTCGCCGTTGGCATCGATCGGCGCCGCCTTTACCGTGGCACCCGTGCGAGCGGCCACGATCTGCCAGGGCACGATGTTGGCGTGGTGTTCCATCACCGTGGTGAGGATCGCATCGCCGGGCTTTAGCCGCGGCAAGGCATAGCTGTAGGCCACCAGGTTGATCGACTGCGTGGTGCCTGAGGTAAGGATCACCTCGTCGCGCGAGGGGGCATTGATGAAGCGGGCAAGGCGGTCACGCGCGCCTTCGTAGGCGGACGTGGCTTCCTCGCCCAACTGGTGCACGGCGCGGGCGACGTTGGCGTTGTGTTCGCGATAGTGGCGATCCACCGCTTCGATCACGCTAAGCGGCTTCTGCGAGGTATTGGCATTGTCGAAGTACACCAGCGGCTTGCCGTGCACGGTGCGGGAGAGCAACGGGAAGTCCGCGCGGATGCGCGCAATGTCGAAGGATGGTGCCTGATCGTGCAGCTTGGCGTTCATACGGGATCCTTGGTGCGTCAGGCGACGTCCGCCATGCGCGGCAGGCGCTGCGCCAGCAGGTCGCCCAGGTGTTCACGCAGGCGTTCATCGCCGATGTCGGCCAGGGCCACGCGGCAGAAAGCCAGGGTCAGCAGGCTGCGCGCCTGCGCAAGGCCGATACCGCGCGAGCGCAAATAGAACAGTGCGCGCTCGTCGAGCTGGCCGATGGTGGCGCCATGGGCGGCCTTTACTTCATCGGCGTAGATCTCAAGCTCCGGCTTGGTATCGATCTCGGCGTTGGCCGACAGCAAGAGATTCTTGTTGCTGAGCGCGGCGTCGCTACCGTCGGCCCCCTCGGCCACCACGATGGCACCGCGGAAAACGCCGCGCGCACGGCCGTCGGCCACGCCGCGCCACAGGGCGTCGGACGTGGTGTCGCGGCCGCCATGGCGCACGCTGAGCTGCGTATCGACATGCTGCCGCTGGCCGATCACGAACACGCCGCGGGTCTCCAGGCGCGCACCCGCACCTGCCAGGTCGCAGGCCACGTCATGGCGCACCAGGGCGCCGCCCAGCTCCAGCGCATGAATCGTGGCCGATGCACGCGCGCCGAGCTGGGCGCGCGTCCTGCGCACCAGCGTGGCAGCGATGCCTGCGTCCTGCACGATGAGCCAGCCCAGGCGGGCATCGTCGTGCACGGCAATATCGGTGACCAGCGTCGCCAGGTTGCTGGCCTCGCCCACGGCCACGTGGTGCTCGACCACGTTGACCTCTGCCCCGGCGCCGACATCGACGATGACGCGCAGGTGGCTGCCGGCCTCGGCCTGGCTGCCGCCGGCGAACACCATGTGCAGTGATGAAGAAAGCTTCGCACCCGACGCCACGCGCACCACCACGCCATCGAAACCCAGCGCTGCATTGAGCTGGGCGAAAGCATCCGCCCGTTCGCGGTAATGCCGCGACAGGGCGAAACGCAATGATTCAGGCTGCTCGCGCAGGGCGCGGGAAAGCGGCATCACCTCAAGCCCTGCCACGGCGTGTGCGGTAGAGAGATCCGCACGAAAGACACCATCGACGAACACCAGGCGCGGCCCGTCGACACCCGGTAGCGCGAAGAGCGTGCCATCGACGGTGGCATGGATTGCCGCGTCCACGTCGACCGGGCCGATGCGGCGCTGGCCGAGCGCACGCAGCGCCGTGTACTTCCAGGCCTCGATGCGCGTGTCGGGAAGCCCCCCCGCAGCGAACGCCGCCAGGTTTTCCGCGCGTGCCTGGGCCAGCCAGGCGGGCTCGTCGCCCGGCTGGCGTGCCGCCGCGGCCTGGACCTGCGACTCGACCAGCGGCGTGCGCAGGGCAATCGCCTCGCTCATGCAGGGGCTCCGGCAAGTTCGGCGCGCGCCAGGTCCGGATGGATATCGGCAAGCCAGGCGTAGCCTTGCTCCTCGAGCTTCACCGCCAGCGACTTGTCGCCGCTCTCCACGATGCGGCCACCAGCCAGCACATGGACGAAGTCCGGCTCGATGTAATCGAGCAGGCGCTGGTAGTGCGTGACCACGATGAAAGACCGATCGGGCGAGCGCAGCGCGTTGACACCGCCGGCCACCTGCTTCAACGCATCGATGTCCAGGCCCGAATCGGTTTCGTCCAGGATGGCGAGCTTCGGCTCGAGCACGGCCATCTGGAAGATCTCGTTGCGCTTCTTCTCACCGCCGGAGAACCCCTCGTTCACCGCACGGTGCAGCAGTTCATCGGAGATCTGCATGACCTTGAGCTTTTCGCGCACCAGCTTGAGAAAGCGCATGGAGTCGAGCTCTTCCTCGCCGCGGTGCTTGCGCTGGGCGTTCAACGCGGCGCGCAGGAAATACGTGTTGTTCACCCCGGGAATTTCCACCGGGTACTGGAAGGCCAGGAACACGCCGGCGGCGGCGCGCTCTTCCGGCTCCAGGTCCAACAGGTTGACGCCGTTGTAGAGGACGCTGCCAGCCGTGACCTCATAGCCTTCGCGCCCGCTCAGCACGTGGCCCAGGGTGGACTTGCCCGCCCCGTTCGGCCCCATGATGGCGTGCACCTCACCGGCATTCACGGTGAGCGAGAGGCCCTTCAAGATTTCCCTGCCCTCGACGCGGGCATGGAGGTTGTCGATCTTCAGCATGTTGTTGTCCATGTTGGTTCAGCCGACCGCGCCTTCAAGCGACACTTCCAGCAGTTTCTTGGCCTCGACGGCAAATTCCATCGGCAGTTCGCGGAACACCTGCTTGCAGAAGCCGTCGACGATCATCGACACGGCATCTTCTTCACCGATGCCGCGCGAGCGGCAATAGAACATCTGGTCGTCGGAAATCTTCGAGGTAGTGGCCTCGTGTTCGACGATTGCCGTGGGATTCTTCACTTCCATATAAGGGAAGGTGTGTGCGCCGCAGCGCTTGCCGATCAGCAGCGAATCGCACTGGGTATAGTTGCGTGCGCCATCGGCACCCTTCTCCACCTTCACCAGCCCCCGGTAGCTGTTCTGGCCGTGGCCGGCGCTGATGCCCTTGGAGACGATCTTGGATTTCGTCTGCTTGCCGATGTGGATCATCTTGGTGCCGGTATCGGCCTGCTGGCGGTGGTGGGTAAGCGCAACCGAATAGAACTCGCCCACCGAACGATCGCCGCGCAGGATGCAGCTGGGATACTTCCAGGTGATGGCGGAGCCGGTTTCCACCTGCGTCCAGGAGATCTTCGAATCATTGCCCCGGCAATCGCCGCGCTTGGTGACGAAGTTGTAGATGCCGCCGACGCCGTTCTCGTCGCCCGGATACCAGTTCTGCACGGTGGAATACTTGATCCGTGCATCGTCCAAGGCGACCAATTCGACCACCGCGGCATGCAGTTGATTTTCGTCGCGCATGGGCGCCGTGCAGCCCTCGAGATAGCTCACGGAAGCCCCTTCGGCGGCGATGATCAACGTCCGTTCGAACTGGCCCGTCTTGGCGGCATTGATGCGGAAGTAAGTCGACAGTTCCATCGGGCAGCGCACGCCCGGCGGCACATAGACGAACGAGCCGTCTGAAAACACCGCGGAGTTCAACGTCGCGAAGTAATTATCG
>NZ_DATHFX010000436.1:0-6987 GCF_035317885.1 Pinirhizobacter sp. | reverse complement strand
GTGGGGTCCGATCCCGACACCGACGTGGCGCTGGTGAAGATCGATGCCGACAGGCTCACGGCGCTGCCTGTCGGCGCGTCGGATGCATTGCGTGTGGGCGATTTCGTGGTGGCTGTCGGCGACCCGTTCGGGCTGGGTCAGACGGCGACGTCGGGCATGGTCTCGGCGCTTGGGCGTTCGGGCCTGGGTTCTAAGGGCTACCAGAACTTCATCCAGACCGATGCCTCGATCAACCCCGGCAACAGCGGCGGCGCCCTGGTGAACCTGCGCGGCGAGTTGGTGGGCATCAACACGATGATTTTCTCTCCCTCGGGAGGGAACGTGGGCATCGGCTTTGCCATTCCTTCCAACCTGGCCTCGCAGGTGATGGGCCAGATCCTGAAGTTCGGCAAGGTGCGCCGCGGCACGCTGGGCCTGGAAGTGCAGGATGTGACCGCGCGCGTGGCCAAGGCGCTTGGCGTGGCGGCCGGGCAAGGCGCGGTGGTAACCAGCGTGACGCCGGGGACGCCTGCCGATGTCGCCGGTGTACGCGTGGGCGATGTCGTGGACACGGTGGATGGCAAGACCGTGCGTTCGGCACAGGATGTGCGCAATGCCGAAGGCCTGTTGCCGCTGGATGCGTCGGTGCAGCTGACGGTGTCGCGTGGCGGACAGACGCGGCAGGTGTCGGCGAAGATCGAGCCGGAGAAGCTGGCATCGGTGGAGGGAAGCGCCATTGATCCGCGCTTGGCTGGTGTGGTGTTCAGCGATCTGGCGGGCGACCAGCGCAACGATGGTGCCTTCGGCGTAGCCATCACATCGGTGAAGAAGGGATCCGCGGCAGACGACTCAGGTCTCCGGGCGGGCGATATCGTGGTGGGCGTGGGGCAACGGCAGGTGGCTAACGTCAAGGCGCTACGGACGTTTGGCGGTGGACAGGCCCGACAGCTCTTGCTTACGGTGGTGAGGAGTAACTCGGTGTACTACGTGGTGTTGTAATTCCTGGCAGCGCGGCCCCGGCTTGTTTTCCCTGTCGACATAACTGAATAAGGCCGGGGTCGCGCGTTGCCTTTGGTAACGCCATAATTGCGAGATATCGCCGGTCCCGGTCCTTCTCAGGTAGCTCGCTTCTATGTCCCTTCGCCTTGCACGTGTGGTCTCGATCGCCCTTCTTACCGTGGCGGTATCGACTTCAGTCTTTGCCGCGGCCGGCCCGCTGATCTGGCGTGGTGATGTCACCGTGGCGCGCGGCGTGGTGGGCGACGTGGCCAAGGCATGGGAGAAGGCCGGCAACGGCAAGATCGATGTGCAGTCGTTCAATACTGCGTCGGGCCTGGAGGCTCTGGAGAAGGGCCAGGCCGACCTCGCCGGTACCGCCCGCCCCGCCTTCGGTGCGGCCGAGGCCGGCCTGACGTTTACCCCGGTGGCCTGGGACGGCGTGGTGCTGATCACCCACGCGTCCAACCCGGTGACCAACATCACCATGCAGCAGCTGCACGATATCTATTACGGCAAGATCACCAACTGGAAGGAACTGGGCGGCAAGGACGAAGGCATCAACGTGTACGCCGCGGCCAGCCCGGGCGATGGCGTGGAATGGAGCCTGCGCAAGCTGGTGTTCGGCCGCGGCAACCAGCCGGTGGCGGCTCCGCGCCTGTATGTGAACCAGGCGAAGCTCGAGGAAGGCATTGGCCTGGACACCCGTGGCTTTGGCGCCACGACGCTGTCAGGCGCCGCCGGCAACAAGAAACTCAAGATGATTTCGGTCGACGGCGTGGCGCCCAGCACCTCCTCCGTCGCCAGCGGCGCTTACCCGCTGTACACCCAGCTGTACCTGGTGACCAACCCCGCCAGCCCGAAGGCCGCCGACGCCAAGGCGCTGGTGGACTTCGTCACTGACGGCGCCGGCAAGGGGCTACTGCGTTCGCATAGCCTGCTGCCCTACGCCGATGGCGCCGCACTGGTGTCGGCCGACGCCGGCCGTCGTGCAAAGATCCTGGCAAGCGTGGGCGCCAAGGCCAGCGCTTCGGAGCCGCTGACCACCGCCGCTCCCGCCGTGGCATCCGCTCCCGCCGCAGCGGCCGCCGCGCCTTCGCGTCCGCTTACCAAGGCCGAGAAGCTGGCTGCCGCGCGTGCTGCTGCTAAGGAAAAGGCAGCTTCCGCTCCGCCGTCGCAGTTCGCCGGCGTCACCAGCAGCGTGTTCTCCAGCGCGCGTGCGGGCTTCGCGGGCATCACCAGCGACGCCATCACTGTCAGCGACCAGGCGGCGATCGGCGGCAAGTTCGCCAAGGTCACGTCTGATGCGGTGACGGTCGCGGGCAAGCCGACGGCGAAGCCGGCTGTGGTTGGGGGTCAGAGTAATAACTCTGACCCCGGTGCCGCCGCCTCCGCGGCTCCGTCGCAGGCCGAGATCGCCAAGGCCGAGGCCGAGCGCAACGAAGCGATCGCCAAGGCGGCTGCCTCAAAAAAAAAGACTAGTGAACCTGGCGTAGCGGCGAAGGTTGGGGGTCAGAGTCATGACTCTGACCCCGGCAAGAGCAACGCCAAGAGCATCGCCAAGTCGGCCAAACCCACCAAGGCCACACAGACCTACACGGTAAAGCCCGGCGACACGCTGTACTCCATCGCCAAGAAGCACAACGCCGACGTCGCCATGGTCCGCAAGTGGAATGGTTTGAAGGGCGACAACGTGAAGCTGGGCCAGACCTTGAAGGTTGGCGGTCCGCGCTGACCCTTCGCTCGTAAATTCACCCGTCCATGGATATCCGCGCTGTTTCGTTCGATCTGGACGACACCTTGTGGCCGGTGCTGCCGGCCATCCTGGAAGCCGAACGGTGCGTGGACCGGTGGCTTCGCACACACCATCCGGATGTCGCCCGGACTTGGTCGGTACAGGCCCTGCGTGACCTGCGCGATCAAATTGCCGATGAGCACACCCACCTGGGACACGACCTGGGCGCGCTGCGGCGACTGACCATGGAACGCGCCTTCGCCGCTTGCGGCGTGACCAATCCCCCAGTGGATGAGGTCTGGAACATCTTTTATGCCGCCCGCAATAACGTGGAGCTATTCCCCGACACGCTGACGGCGCTAGAGCGCATTCGCGCCCACGTGCCGGTGGCGACCCTCACCAATGGCAATGCGGACCTGACAGTGATCGGCTTGCATCACCTCTTCCACCAGCATGTGAGTGCTGCCCTGGTGGGCGTGGCCAAGCCCGACCGCCGCATCTTCGAGCTGGTAAGCGATCGCCTGGGCGTGCCCGCGGCCCACGTGCTGCATGTCGGCGACGATCCCACGATGGACGTGCGTGGGGCGAAGGAAGCCGGAATGCGCACCGTATGGTTCAACCGCGAGGGTGGCCCATGGCCGCTGCCTGATGAATTCCGCGCCGACCTCGAATTCACAAACCTGTCGTCATTGGCCAGTTGGCTGGACGATCATTTTGATCAGGCGCAGCCAGCAGCCTGATCCACCGCGTACAATTGGTCCAGGGAAGGGCATATCGCCGGCTCGCCGGCACCCAAAAGGAGTTCGTAAAGCATGGCTTCGCTCATTGCACGCAGCGCAGTAAACGGCCCGGTGACGTTGATCGAGCCGGTCGATGCGCAGCACCTGCCGAACGTCCGCGACAGGCTGACAAGTGCACAGCAAGCCTGGCTTGCCACCACGGGCTTCGATGGCGCCCCTGGCAGCGCCACCCTGCTTTCCGACAGCGAAGGCGGCCTCGACCGCATCCTTGTAGGCGTGGACCCGAGCGATCCGATGTCCAGCCTGGGCGGCCTGCCCTATCGCCTGCCCGTGGGCAACTACGCCCTGTCGGGCGATGGCATGCCGATCGACGAATTCGCCGCCACGCTTGGCTGGGCGCTGGGCGCTTACCACTTCGGCCGCTACCGCAAGGCCCCGCGCCTGCCGGCGACGCTGGTAGTGGTGGATGAAATGCTCGAGTCCCTGCAGCCGCTGGTGGACGCGACCCTCATCGTCCGCGACCTGGTGAACACCCCGGCCGAAGACATGGGGCCGGAAGAACTTTCAGACTTCGTCAAGACACTCGCACGCGAGCACGGCGCGAAGCTGCGCGACTGGGTGGGGGATGAACTCATTGGGAATTTCCCCACCATCCATATGGTGGGCCGGGCCAGCCACCGCGAACCGCGCCTGATCGAACTCACCTGGGGCGATCCTTCGCACCCGAAGCTGGCGGTGGTGGGCAAAGGCGTGTGTTTCGACTCCGGCGGCCTGGACATCAAGCCCGCCGACGGCATGCGCTGGATGAAGAAGGACATGGGCGGCGCAGCCCACGCCATCGCCCTGGCCTCGCTGGTAATGACTACCAAGCTGCCAGTGCGCATGACGCTGCTGGTTGCCGCGGTAGAGAATTCCATCGCAGGCAACGCCATGCGCCCCGGCGACATCGTGCGCACTCGCGCCGGCCTGACGGTGGAGATCGACAACACCGACGCCGAAGGCCGCCTGGTTCTGTGCGACGCGCTGACCTATGCCAGTGAGCAGAAGCCCGACCTGATCGTCGACTTCGCCACCCTCACAGGCGCCGCCCGCGTCGCCCTGGGACCCGACATCCCGGCCGTCTTCACCAATGACGACACGCTGGCGACGGACCTGATCGCCGCCGGCCGCCGCGTGAACGATCCTCTGTGGCAGCTGCCTTTGTGGCGACCGTATCGCCGCATGCTCGAAAGCTACATCGCCGACTTCGCCAACGCCGGGGTTTCGCGCCATGCGGGCGCGGTGACCGCGGCGCTGTATCTGGACCGGTTTGTTCCACAGGACATGCCGTGGCTGCATCTGGATACGTATTCGTGGAATGACGCGGACAGGCCGGGTAAGCCGAGGGGTGGTGAGGCGCAGGGCTTGCGCGCGTTGTTTGCGTTCTTGCAGACGCGGTACCTGTAAGGCTCCGCCCCCGACTACTCTCGACGGGTACGGTTACCGGTGCCGAGTTACTAACGATTTGGATCGTTAAGCACAATATATACAGCCACACACACCAGCATGATGGACGTAGCCAGAAGGCAACGAATGCGGATGAGGGCAGTAGCATGAGATGGCAGCGTGGGCTCGATTTTTGCTCCCCCAAAAAAGAGTTTCATCAGTGACCTGCGATCTGCGCTTGAGGATAGGCTTCCCGTAATTGTCGCGTTGCCAATGCGCTGCCCGCTCTTGGCCAGCCGCCTAGAGAGAGAGTACCCCTCAATTAAGTACCAGCCATTCACCACGATGATCGTCAATATTATTAGTCCAAGCATTCTTCATACTCCACGCGTGTTGAGGGGCGGCTAAAGGTTATAGGCTCTGGGGGTGTCGGGCTCATGATCGGCTGAATGTCGAATTCGCGCCAAAATAGAACTCTTCAAGCTCAACCTTGGTCGGCGCGGTGTTTCTAACAGTAATCAGCAGTCTATGCTCGACTCCGATCTTCCTAACCGAAGCTTCAACAGGAAAGACCGCACAGACTGTCGGGATCTCCGCTGGCGACGCACCTGCCACAGAAGCACTTGCCACACCTATCGCCATGCTGGCGAAGAGCACGTCCCTGCGCATTGGCTTTTCCCCTGGCGTGATCGCAAATTCTTCGGCACTCACAAGAACTGTGAGGCCCAGGTATTGGACGGTCAGCGTGGCTCTTCAGCGGATGAAAAGCTTGTCGATCAGGTCTTCAAGGACCCGCCCTTCCGCGGTTAGCTCGTAGCTACCGTTGAACCCGATTCTCTGCAGTGCTTCCGAGCACGCTCCGCGCAACGCCTCAACCTGCTCTCCGGACCCCACGAGGCTCTGCTGATCCAGCACCCCTGGAGCCGTTTTCCTAATTGAAAAATCCGATATGGAATTTAGAAATGATCTTGCCGTTGCGAATCAATGCGTAATAGTACGGATCTCCAACGTTCTCGGACCGGCTCGCCCTCAAGCAATTCACCAGGCGAAGTTGATCTCCTGGTCGAATGTTCGACGTCATTTCGATCCACTCCGGATACTTCTCCGGATTTGGGGCGCCAATCCTCTTCGCGTCTTCGATAACTTCGGATTGACTCAGCGGAACAGATGTCCTGCAGTCCGGAAGGCCTAACTGTTTGGCAATCGACTTTGGTTCCATTCTTACTGTCGCTGGCGCAGAAGTGCAACCTGCAACCACGAAAGCGATGGTGATAGCAGTGACGAATTCACGGGATCCGAAGGAATCCTTGTGGAGGCGGTGCTTAATGGATCGCATCTGAAGCATCGTTGAAAGGTATTTGATGATCATAGTTGAAATCGGGATTAGCCCAGCCATCATTAGGTAACCCAGCTCCTGAATAGATTGTATGAAGAATCTCGTGCCCAAATGTTTGGCCAAAATTAAGCGATTTGGCGCCATCTTTGTAAAACGTAATGGGCCCGTGGCCAGTCGTTGCTCCCCGATCAATGGGTGTGTATGCGATCAGACCGCGAGCCCCATCTTGAGCGTCGGCGATAATTTGAGTTGTCTCCATTTGATTAACGATGGTGGCTCCGCTCACATTTTGATCAGGAATTCCCAACGCCGAATTTCCTTTGATCGTAACCCCACCCCCATTCGCTGCGAGATTCTTCGCGGTGGAATATTTGGCTGTCATCGCGGCTTCCGCGCTTCGTATGCGACTTCCCATGTCGGCATGAAAAAACTTAGAAAATTTGCTTCCGCTCGATAGGGCTTGCTCTCTCGGAATTGTTTTCCCGTTCTTGTCTTTTACTTCATCAAATGTGCAACTGTCCTTCCCATCCACAGTGCTGCACTTCCGCCCGTCCGGGTCGGTATAACGCATGGGGTTGTTATTGGCATAGTCATATCGATCGAAGACAAACCCATCTCCTGCCTTGGGCCCTACCGGATCCACACTCAAAAACCGCCCCACCGCTGGATCGTAATAGCGCGCTTGCATGTAAACCAAGCCCGAATCAACGTCGCCAATATGTCCCGTGTACCCCGGGCCATTCGACGGCGAGCCCAGCGTTTGCGTGCCATAGGGC
>NZ_DATHFX010000435.1:0-6558 GCF_035317885.1 Pinirhizobacter sp. | reverse complement strand
CTCTTTGCACGCAACACCGGCAGCCGTGACCAGGTGATCGCCCTGGTCGATGCCATCCGCGAGGCTGGCGGTGAGGACATGCTGGTCTGCGTCGACCAGGAAGGCGGCCGCGTGCAGCGGCTGCGCGAAGGCTTCACTCGGCTACCGCCGCTGTCGACGCTTGGCCTGGCTTACGACCGCGACCCGGTCGAGGCCGTGCGCCTGGCCGAGGAACACGCCTGGGTGATGGCAAGCGAGCTGCGCGCCACCGGTATCGATTTCAGCTTCGCCCCCGTGCTCGACCTCGCCCGTGGCAGTGCCGCCATCGGCAACCGCGCCTTCCATGCGGACCCCGCCGTGGTGGGTGAGTTGGGCCAGGCCTATGTGCGTGGCATGCACCTGGCCGGCATGGCGGCGGTGCTCAAGCACTTCCCGGGCCACGGCTCGGTGGCGGCGGACACCCACCTGGCGGCGGCCACCGATCCGCGGAGTCGTAGCGAATTGGACATGGCCGACATGGCACCCTTCGTCGAGGCGATCGAAGCCCACGCCGAGGCTGTGATGGTGGCGCACGTGACCTACCCCGCGGTGGACCACCGGCCCGCCGGATTCTCGCCGGAGTGGATCGGATCGATCCTGCGCGGGGAACTGGGTTTCAGAGGTGCGGTGATCGGCGATGACATCAGCATGAAGGCGGCCGAAGTCCATGGCAGCGTGGCTGACCGCGTAGACGCCCACCTCGACGCCGGCTGCGACCTGGTGCTGGCCTGTTTCCCGGACGTCGTGCCCGAGGCGATCGCCGCCGTGTCGGGTCGCCCGGCCGACACTGCCAGTCCCATCGCCGGCTTGCGCGCCACCATCGGTGCCACCTGGGCGGGCCTGGAAGACAATCCCCAACGCGACCGTTTCGTCGCGCGCGTCACTGCCCTGGAGTCCGCATGAGCATCCCCCCGTTGGCCGAAGCCGTGGCGACGGCCGATATTCTCTTCGACCGTGCCACCGTCGAGGCCCAGATCGCGCGCATGGGCAGCCAGATCGACCTGGCGCTGGAAGGCGAGCGGCCGGTCTTCATGACCGTCATGCACGGCGCACTGTTGTTCGCCGCGCAATTGGCGCTGTCCATCAGGACCGACCTCGAATTCGACTATGTGCATGCCACGCGGTACCGCGGCGGTATCACCGGCCACGAGCTTCACTGGCTGCGCGAGCCCGTGGTGCCCCTGGAGGGGCGCATCGTGCTGCTGGTCGATGACATCCTCGACGAGGGCCATACGCTCAAGGCCGTGCGCGATGCCTGCCTGCGCATGGGTGCCAGGCGGGTGCTGGTGGCGGTGATGTGCACCAAACTGCATGGCCGCCGTGCCGAGGGCATCCAGGCTGATTTCAACGGCGTGGATGTTCCCGACCGCTACGTGTTCGGTTACGGCATGGACTTGAACGAACAGGCCCGTAACCTGCCTGCCATCTACGCACTCGCCGATAAGGTTTCCCATGAGCATTGACCTTGCCGTGATCGGCGGCAGTGGCCTGTATCAGTTCCCGGGCCTTGGCAATCCCTCGCGCCAGGCGGTGGACACCCCCTACGGCAAGGCATCGGGTGACATCGTTGTCGGCGATTTCCGCGGCAGACGGCTAGCATTCCTGGCCCGCCACGGGGAAAGCCATGACTTGCCTCCGCACCGGGTGAATTACCGCGCCAACGTCTGGGCGCTGCATTCCATCGGTGCCAGCCGGGTGATCGGCGTGAATGCCGTCGGCGGCATCCGGGACGACATGGGCCCTCGCGCCGTGGTCGTCCCCGACCAGCTCATCGATTACACCCACGGCCGCCTGACCAGTTTCTGTGATGTGGAGGGAGCCGAGGTCCGCCACATCGATTTTTCCGATCCCTATACCCCGTCCCTGCGGAAGGCTTTGGTGGCCGCTGCTGCCGCGGCAGGTATCGATGTGGTCGATGGCGGTTGTTACGGCGCCACCCAGGGCCCCCGGCTTGAAACCCGCGCGGAAATTGCCCGGATGCGACGCGATGGCTGCGACCTGGTCGGCATGACGGGCATGCCTGAGGCGGTTCTTGCCCGCGAACTGGGCCTTGAATATGCCTGCCTGGCGCTGGTGGCCAATTGGGCGGCCGGGGTGGCGGACGAGGACGAGATCAGCATCGAGGAAATCTTCGCCCATCTGGCCGCGGCCACTGCCGCGGTACCGGCAATCCTGGCCGGGCTGGTCGATTCCTAGGAATCACCCGTGCAGAACATGTTGTGTTTTGCCAGCAAACATGGTGATACTTTGCCTGCACCAGGGGGGCAGGCGGGGGCCTAACACAACCGGACCCACTTGCAGGGGTGCATTTTTAGTCAATGATGCAGAGGTTTTAGCAATGGCGACTGGTACGGTTAAATGGTTCAACGATGCGAAGGGCTTTGGTTTCATTACGCCCGACGGTGGTGGGGAGGATCTTTTCGTCCACTTTTCCTCGATCCAGGGTAATGGCTTCAAGTCCCTTCAGGAGAACCAGAAGGTCACCTTCGAGGTTACCCAGGGTCCGAAAGGCAAGCAGGCGTCCAACGTCACGCCAGCCTGAACGACTAGCAAGGTCTGAAGACACGAGCCCCGCGCCGTAATGCGCGGGGCTTTTGTTTTTCTTTGAAACGGCAAGGAATTTGTAGATGACAGATCGTCGACGCTTCATCCAGGCTTCCGTGCTGGGCTCGGCAGTCCTTGCCACCGGTGGCGTGGCCCGCGGTGTGCCCGCAGCCGTCGTGGGCAAGCCACGGGTCGTGTCGACCTGGGATTTCGGCGTGGCCGCCAACCAGGGCGCCTGGAAGGTACTGTCGGCGGGGGGCAGTGCCCTTGATGCGGTGGAAGCCGGCGTGCGCATCCCGGAGGCTGATCTTCGCAACCACAGCGTGGGCCGCGCAGGCTATCCCGACCGCGATGGCCATGTGAGCCTGGATGCCAGCATCATGGACCAGGCCGGCAATTGCGGCGCGGTGGCTGCCATCGAACACATCGCCCATCCCATTTCGGTAGCGCGCGCGGTGATGGAGAAAACCCCGCACGTGCTGCTGGTGGGCGAGGGTGCATTGCAGTTCGCCATGGAACAGGGTTTCCCCCGCGAGGAACTGCTGACGCCCGAATCGGAAAAGGCCTGGAAAGAGTGGCTGAAGACAGCCAAATACAGGCCGTCGATCAACAGCGAGGTGAAGGATTTCCGCAACCTCCCGGGAGGTGCGCGCAACCACGACACCATCGGCATGCTGGCCCTGGACGCCCACGGCAACCTGTCCGGCGCATGTACCACCAGCGGCATGGCGTGGAAGCTGCGCGGGCGGGTAGGCGACAGCCCGATCATCGGTGCCGGGCTGTATGTCGATGGCGAAGTGGGCGCCGCCACGTCCACCGGCGTGGGCGAGGAAGTCATACGCAATTGCGGCAGTTTCCTGGTGGTGGAATTGATGCGGCAAGGACGTTCGCCGCAGGACGCCTGCCGGGAGGCGGTCGAGCGCATCATCCGCAGGAAGCCGGCCACGGCAAAGGAGATCCAGGTCGGTTTCCTGGCCATGAACCGCGCCGGCGAAGTGGGCGCCTGGGCCATCCAAAAGGGCTTCTCGTACGCGGTGTGCGATGCGGCGAAGCGGGACGCATTGATCCCGGGCAAGAGCACCTACTGACCATGCTGCTGGAAGTGGCGGCCAATTCGGTGGCATCGGCGATCGCCGCGCGCGATGGCGGCGCCGGCCGCGTGGAGCTGTGCGCGTCGCTGGCCGAGGGCGGGGTGACGCCCTCGCATGCCACCATCGCCATGGCGCGCGAGGCGATCATGCTTCCGCTCTACGTATTGGTGCGGCCCCGCGCCGGCGACTTCGTGTACGCCCCCTACGAATGGGACCTGATGCACGCCGACATCGCGCATTGCCGCCGGCTGGGGTGCGACGGCGTGGTCGTGGGGGCGCTCGACGAAGCCGGCCGTGTGCATCCGCGCTGCCGGGAGCTGGTGGAAGCGGCAGGCCCGATGGGCGTGACGTTCCATCGCGCCATCGACGTCAGCGCCGACCCGGTGGCGGCCGTCGATGATGTCATCGCTGCCGGATGCGAACGCATCCGTACCTCCGGCAGCCGGGCGCACGCGCACGCGGGTGCGTCGGTCATCCGCGCGATGGCCTCGCGCGCCAACCATCGCATCGCGATCATGGCGGGCGCCGGCGTAACCTCGGGTAACGTCGCTGAGCTGGCGCGACTGACAGGCTTGAGCGAGTTCCACGCATCGGCCAAGCAGCGCTTGCCGTCGCGCCAGCCCAAGGGGGTGGGCTTGAGCATGGATGCCGGCGAATGGCGAACCGACGAAGCCGAGGTTGCCGCGATTGTTCAGGCGCTTGCCGCCATCGCTTCGAAGGCCGTCAGCGAACGGTAAAGTCCTGCTGGCCGCCTTGCCACATGCACCGCGAACCGGGGAGCGAGGCCGACTAGTTCGTCAAGCAGGTCACCCTGGTTGTGGCGTGCCAGCTGCCATTGCCCAGCATGAGCGTGCCGAGACTTTCCTGGTCGACGACCTTTCCCCCCCCATCTTCTTGCATAAACGCGCCGCGTCGATGCCCGCATCGCGGTCGGCGAGGTATTCGCTATCTGCCCACGCCCGCCAGGTGAAACTGGCGTGGGCAGGCTCCACGTCTGGAGAAGGTGCATTGGCGGAATGCGCCATGGTGGTCAGGGGCGCCGTGGCGACGAACAGAACCATTGCGGACCAAAGGGGGTATCGCATACCTGCTCCATGTGTGACGGGCCGTTTGGCGGCCGCTTCCGATGGAGAACATTAAGCCGGAGAGGGAGGACTCTTCATACCGGCGTTGGCTGACTTTGATGTCAGGTAAGCCCTACACCTCTGTCCGCTTGCGCACGCCGGAGGGGGTTAACGATCGGCCGGTTAGTTTGCGCCGACGCACGTGCCGGTCATGTTGTAGTACCAGCGGCCGTTCTCTTTGCCGAACGGACCTGACTTGAAGTTGGAAATGTGGCCACCCAATGACTTGCACTTGGCCCTGATCTGGCTTTGCACGTTCTTCAGGGCTTCGTTGACAGTCGATCCATGACCCACATCGCTCAGGTGGTAGGTGTTGGCGAGTGCCCCGCTGGACGCGCATACCGTGAACAAGGCGAAGGCAATTTTGTAACGAATATTCATGAGGGGAAAACCTGGACGCGGCCAGTTGCCGCAGTGCCATTAAAGGCTGGCGGCGCCGCAGGGAATATCATCCGAGGTTGACGCCACGCGTCAGCTTGGCGAGCGTGGCATGTCGTCGTTGCTTTACCTAGGCAACGAATTGAAGCCGTGCCAGTTCTGCATACAAACCACCTTCGCGCAGCAGGCTCTCGTGTGTGCCCTGGGCGATGATGCGGCCACCGTCCATGACGACGATGCGGTCGGCACGCTTGACGGTTGCCAGCCGGTGTGCGATCACCAGCGTGGTGCGGCCCTGCTCGAGCCGTTCGAGTGCGTGCTGGATCGCCGCTTCCGATTGTGCATCGAGAGCCGAGGTGGCTTCGTCGAGCAGGAGTAGCGGCGCATCACGCAGGATCGCGCGGGCGATCGCCATGCGCTGGCGCTGACCACCGGAAAGACGTACTCCGCGCTCGCCCATGGCGGCGGCGTAGCCTTCGGGCAGGGCGCTTAGGAATCCGTCGGCTTCGGCCAGGCGTGCGGCTTGGCGCACCTCTTCGTCGCTGGCGTCCTGCCGGCCAAAGCGGATGTTGTCCGCGGCACTGCCGCCGAAGATCACAGTGTCCTGTGGCACCAGCGCAATGGCACCGCGCAGGTCCGCCAGGGTGAGGGCGCGCAAGTCCACGCCGTCGAGGCGGATGCTGCCCGTCTGCGGGTCGTAGAAACGCAACAGCAGGCCGAGCACGGTGCTCTTGCCGGCCCCGGAAGGGCCGACCAGGGCCACGGTTTCGCCGGGTTTCACCTCCAGCGAGAAATCCTTCAGTGCGGGAATGTCACCGCGGGTCGGATAGTGGAAAGTGACGCTGTCGAAGCGCAGCGACGCACGTAAGGGGCTCGGCAGGGCAACTGCCTGCGCCGGATCGGCAATGCCGGGCTTTTCGGCCAGCAGCTCGCCGATGCGTTCCATCGCTCCGGCGGCACGCTGTACGTCACCCCACACTTCGGCAAGGCCCGCCACCGAGCCCGCGGCGAACACCGCATACAGTACGAACTGGCTCAACACGCCGGCGGTGAGTTCACCGGCAAGTACCTGCCGCGCGCCGGCCCACAGCACCAGGATGATCGCGCCGAAAACCAGCACGATCACCGCCATCGTCAGCAGCGAGCGCACGCCGATGCGTTTGCGCGCGGTATCCAGGGCGCGGTCCACGGCATGACCGTAACGACGGCTTTCGATGTCCTCGCGGTGATAGGCCTTCACCGCAGTGGCTGCATTGAGCGTTTCATTGGCGATCGCCGAGGCGTCGGCCAGGCGGTCCTGGCTGAAACGCGAGAGCTTCTGCACGCGGCGGCCGAAGACCAGGATGGGCAGCAGCACGCCCGGGATGACCAGGGCGGTAAGACCCGCCAGGCGCGGGATGGTG
>NZ_DATHFX010000434.1:0-7559 GCF_035317885.1 Pinirhizobacter sp. | reverse complement strand
CGCATGCGTTCAAGGCCGCCCAGCAGGCTGTCGGGCGGGTAATGGGAAACATCATCCGGACGCAGGTCACCGCCGGCGATGCGCGAAGCCATGGCCACGGCCTCGTGGGGTTCGCCGCCAAGGGTGCGTCCGATGCTCCGCAGCGACAGCCATACCATCAGCACCACGATCGCGCCGATCATGGCGGCGCTGGACAGGCTGGCAATCAACTGTTGGCGGAACGCCTGGTCGATGTCCTGGAAGTACGCGCCGGTCACGATGTGAAGGTCCCATGGCTTGTACCAGCGCGACACGCCGATCTTGTCGCGGGCTTCCCCGGTCTTTGGCACCAGCTGCGTATAGCGCACTTCGGCCGTGCCATCGGCCTTGTCGCCCTCGAGCAACGCACGGTAGTGATGGAAGCCGTGCACATCGGTATCGTCGGCGATGCTCTTGCCCACCTGGTCGCCACGTAGCGGATGTTCGCGCAGCACCAGGTTCGAGTCGAAGGCATACAGGTAACCGGTGCCGCCATCCCAACGAATCGCCTGGACCTCGGCAAGCGCAAGACGGCGCGCGGTGGCCTCGTCGAACTCCCCCTTGGCCGAGCGCACCCGGAATGCCTCGATGATCGATATCGCACTGTCCACCTGGTGCGACAGGCTGTGGGAAAGGCTCTTCATCTGCTGTGCACGGCTGTCCACCGCCGACAACGCGCAGAGCGCGGCCAGGCCCAGCACCACCACCGTCATCACCAACCACACGCGCGTGGCCAGTGCCATGCGCGAAAACCAAGCCGCCATTTTCTATTTGCCCCGTGTCGATCCCAGGGCATCGCCCGTCGCGCCCCTCATAGGCTGCTAACGGCCCGGCGATCAGGAACTTGATGATTGCGACCGCAGTAAACAGCGGCATTCGCAATATGTTGCGCTTTGCAAATGCTTACGGCCCGGTAATAATGACAACGATTCGCATTTGTATTTCCGTTCCCATGAGGCCTCCGAAGATCATGTCCCGACGCAACGCGCTCACCGCGGCCCTCCTCGCCGCCCTCGCCATGCCCGCCGTTTCCCTGGCCCAGTCCGCCGACCAGGCCAGCGCCAGCGACCAGGACGGCTCGTCGGCCAAGACGCTCGGCGCCGTGCACGTCACCGGCAGCATCCTGGGCCAGGACTACGACACCGATACCTCGCATGTAGCCAAGGTGCCGACCGCGATCCGCGATATTCCCCAGACCGTGGTCGTGGTCAACCGCAACCTGCTCGAAGCCCAGGGCGCCACCAGCTTCCAGGACGCATTGCGCAATGTGCCGGGCATCACTATCACCGCAGCCGAGGGCGGCACCATCGGCGACAACGTCAACCTGCGCGGTTTCTCCGCCCGCACGGACATCTACCTCGACGGCTTCCGCGACCGCGGCCAGTACTATCGCGACACCTTCGACCTGGATGCCATCGAAGTGCTCAAGGGGCCGTCCTCGATGTTGTTCGGCCGCGGCTCCACCGGCGGCGTGATCAACCAGGTGAGCAAATCGCCCCAGCTGCGCAGCTTCGGGCAGCTCAGCACCACCGTCGGTACCGACGACCGCTATCGCATCAGCGGCGACTACAACACGCCGCTGTCGGCCACCTCGGCGCTGCGCGTGAACGCCTATGCGCAGGATGTCCATTCCACTCGTGACGTGGTGAGCAACCGCGACGGCGGCCTGGCGCCTTCGGTGCGCTTCGGCATCGGCACGCCGACGGAAATCACCCTGTCGGCCCTGCTCGAACGCAACAACGACAAGCCCGACTACGGCTTGCCGCCGGTCAACCGCGCGCCAGCAAAGGTGAACCAGGACAACTACTACGGCTTCACCGATGACCGCACCATCCAGACCGTGGGTGTCTTCAGCGGCCGCCTGGAGCACACCTTCAACGACGACCTGAAGCTGCGCAGCCAGGTGCAGTACAGCCACTACACCACCGATGCACGAGAGACCGCGCCGAACACGGTGCTGACCAACACCGGGGTTGCGCTGGACAAGACCCAAGGCAACCTGACCAACCTGCCGCTGGACGACCTGATGGTGCAGCTGGCCAGCCACGACCGCGTGATCCACGACCGCTCGCTCGATACCCAGAACGACCTTACCGGCAGCTTCGATACCGGCCCGATCCGCCACGATTACATCGCCGGCATCGAGCTTGGCCATGACAACTACGACAACCAGGCCTATAGCCGCACGGGCCTGCCGGTGGTGTCGCTGGTGGACCCGCCGCGCGAAGCGCAGCCGGCCAACGTGAAGCAGGTGCTGGGCAATCATGCCCAGGGCAGCGCCGACACCTTTGCCTACTACGCCAACGACACCATGCACTTCAGCGACATGTGGCAGGCCGTGCTGGGGTTGCGCCGGGATCGTTTCTCCGCGCAGCTGGACAACTCAATCACCGCGCCGTTCAGTGCCAAGCAGACGGTGTACTTCACTTCCGTACGCAGCGGCCTGATCTTCCAGCCCTCGGCCGAACAGTCGTACTACGTGTCCTACGGCACCTCGTTCGACCCTTCGCTGGAAACGCTCACCGTCACCAGCGGTACGCAGTCGCTGAAACCTGAAAAGAACAAGTCGATCGAAGGCGGCGCCAAGTGGACGCTTGCCGACGACCGCCTGGCGATCAACGCGGCCCTGTTCCAGGTGACCAAGACCAACGCCCGCACCCAGGTGGACACCGGTGTGTATGCACTGGATGGCAATGTGCGCGTGCGCGGTGGGGAGCTTGGCATCACCGGCCGCATCACCGACCACTGGCAGGTCTTCTCCGGCTACACGCGCCTGAACTCCGAGATCGTCAAGGCCGCGGACGGCAGCCAGGGCAACGTGCTGGGCAATACCCCCAGGAACAGCGCCACCGCCTGGACCACCTATACCGTCGGCCACGACTGGGAGTTCGGCGGCGGCGCCACCTATGTGTCGCAGCGCTATGCGGACAACAAGGAGCTGGTGAGCGTGGGCGGCTACGTGCGGTGGGATGGCACGATCGCCTATCATCAGCGCAAGTACGACCTGCGCCTGAACTTCCTGAACCTCACCGACAAGAAGTACATCAGTGGCGTGATCCAGTCCGACGGCGGCCGCTCCATCCCCGGTGCCGGCCGCACCGAAATGCTCACGGTGAACTACCGCATCTGACCTAAGGAAGCCCGCTGCCATGCTCGTGCACATCGCCGGCGTTCTGGAACCAGGGCAACTGCGCTCGTTCGTGGAAAGGCTTCATGCGGCCGATGCCCCCTGGGTGGACGGCCGCGCCACGGCCGGCCACCAGGGTGCCCACGTCAAGCGTAACGAGCAGATCGCCGAAGGCACGCCGCTGGCCGTGGAGCTCGGCGGCGTGGTCGAGGCCGCGCTCAGGCGAAATCCCCTGTTCGTAAGCGCCGCCCTGCCCGACCGCCTGTACCCGCCGATGTTCAACCGCTATGAAGGCGGCATGCACTTCGGCAGCCACGTGGATGGCTCGATCCGCTACCTGCCCGGCAGCGGCACGAAAATCCGCACCGACCTTTCCGCCACCCTGTTCCTGGCCGATCCTTCAAGCTACGACGGCGGCGAGCTGGTGGTGGAAGACACCTACGGCACGCATGCCGCGAAGCTTGCCGCCGGCGACATGATCCTTTACCCCGCCAGCTCCGTGCACCGCGTGGAGCCGGTCACCCGCGGCATGCGTACCGCCTGTTTCTTCTGGGTGCAAAGCCTGGTGCGCGACGACGGGCAACGCGCGCTGCTGTTCGAACTGGACACGGCCATCCAAAGATTGACCGCGACCGATGCCGACCAGGCAGCGCGCGTGCAGCTCACCGGCTGCTACCACAACCTCCTGCGCATGTGGTCCATCGCCACCTGATCAACGGTCGTAGCCGCGGTCATAGCCGTGGGAGTACCCGTGGTAATACGGATGGTGGTAATAACCGCCACGTGCCGGCACGACGATACAGCCGGTGGCCATGGCAGCGAACGCACACAAACCGGCAATCAGCAATAGCTTCTTCATGGCGCCTCGCCTTTCGTTGGACACGGGACATAAAACGGTTGTCCGCGTTCGCAAGTTGACGGTGGGTGCCGCAGGTTTATGCCTTGGGTTCATGAATTGCACAGCGAAGGTACAGCTTTGATGCATGACTTTCGTATCACGCACCCGTGACATTTGGCCGGTACACTCCCGTGTGGAGTTTGGGGCCACTAGCCGTGCCAGGCAAAGGAATAACCATGCTGCACTTGAGTCTTGATCGGGCCGTCGGGCCGCGCCTCGCGCACCGGGCCTATCTCTTCGTCGCCTTCACCGCGCTCGCGGCGCCTCTAGCGGCGCTGGCGCAAACGGGTTTCGACGGTGTCCCCGCTTCGGCCGCCAAGACGGCCAATCCATTGGCCGGACAACCGGCCGCCATCCAGCAGGGCGCCAGCCTCTACGCCACCAATTGCGCGAACTGCCACGGCGCCGCCGGCCAGGGCAACGGCAACATCCCTGGCCTTGCCACCGACAAGGTGCGGCAGGCGAAGGATGGGGAGCTCTTCTGGTTCATCACCCACGGCAGCGTCAACAACGGCATGCCCGCCTGGGACAAGCTCACCGAAGCTGAGCGCTGGCAACTGGTGAGCTTGCTCAAGTCAGGCGATGTGGCCAAGGCAAGCGCCTCCGCTGATGCCCAGGCGCCGATCGCCAACGAAAGCTGGCCGCCGCCGAAGGCGCCGTTTACCGATTTCCGCTATGAAGCGCCCGGCAAGGCGCGCAAGATCACCGTGGCTGACCTGCCCGAGCCATTTGCCACGCCTTCGGCAGGCAACGCGCCGAAGGTGGTACCGCGCCCGGCGAACGTCTGGCCCAAGACGCTGCCCGGCTTCAAGGTGGATATCTACGCGCAAGACTTGAAGCGCCCGCGCCTGATGCGCACGGCCCCCAACGGCGATGTATTCGTCGCCGAGACCCGCGCCGACCAGATCACCGTGTTCCGCGGCATGACAGCTGATGGCAAGCCGGCCAGCCAGCAAGTGTTCGCCACGGGCCTTAACGAGCCCTTCGGCATTGCCTTCTATCCGCCCGGGCCGAACCCGCAGTACATCTATGTCGGCAATACCGACGAGGTCGTCCGCTTCAAGTACACCAACGGCGACCTGAAGGTCCAGGGCAAGCCCGAGCACATTATTGACTTGCCCCACGGCGGTGGCCACACCACGCGCGACGTGGCGTTCTCACCCGACGGCAAACGGCTGTATGCGTCGGTGGGTTCGTCCTCGAATGTCGACGACGTGGACACCACCCCCGCCGAACACAACCGCGCCGACATCCTGGTGATGAACCCGGATGGTTCGGACATGAAGGTGTACGCCTCGGGTATCCGCAACCCGGTGGGCCTGGCGGTGGACCAGACATCCGGCGAAGTGTGGACGTCGGTGAACGAGCGCGACGGCCTGGGCGACAACCTGGTGCCCGACTACATCACGCATGTGCAGGAAGGCGGTTTCTATGGCTGGCCGTGGTGGTACATGGGCAACCACCAGGATCCGCGCCACGCCGGCAAGCATCCGGAACTTGGCCCCAAGGCGATCGTGCCCGACGTGCTGCTGAACCCGCACAACGCATCGCTGCAGCTGACCATCTACGACGGCAGGCAATTCCCCGCGCAGTACCACGGCGACATCTTCGCCGCCGAACACGGTTCGTGGAATCGCTCGGCGCGTGCCGGCTACGAAGTGATCCGCGTGCCGCGCCATGGCACCACGCGCGCCAGCGGCGTCTACGAGGATTTCCTCACTGGCTTCGTGCTGCCCACGGGGCAGGCCTGGGGCCGGCCGGTGGGCGTGACGGTGGCACCGGATGGCTCGCTGCTGGTGAGCGACGACGGTTCGAACACCATCTGGCGTGTGAGCCACCTTGGCGCAGGGGCGGCCGCGGGCAAGTAGGTGTGGGGGTCAGAGCACGGCTCTGACCCCGGCATCGCACGGCTGGGCGCTTGATGGGCTAGCCGGCTTTCTTCGACGCATCGTCCTTGTTCGGCAACAGGGCATCGTCGATCTCGCGGGCCCGCTGCGCGGCGGGCCGGCCCTGCAGGCGGCTGGCGTACTCCATGAATGCCGGCCGCTTGTCGATGCTGCCGAACATCAGGCCCCAGCCGACGTGTGAACCCACGTAGACATCGGCCGCGGTGAACTGCGAACCGCAGATGTATTCGTTCTGCTTCACCGCGTATTCCAGGGCATCCATGGTCGCTTCGAAATTCCCGTAGCCGGCCATGGCTTCGCGATCGGCGGGCACCTGGAAATTCAGTGCCTTGTTGGTCACTGCGGCCTCGAGGGGACCGGCGGCGAAGAACATCCAGCGGTAGTAAGGCCCGCGACGTGGGTCGGTGGGCGGCGGCGCCAGGTTGGCCTGCGGGAAGGCATCGGCGAGGTACGCACAGATCGCCGCGCATTCGGTAACCACCGTGCCGCGATGGACGATGGCCGGCACCTTGCCCATTGGGTTGATCGACCGGTACTGCGCCGATTTCATGCTGTCGAATTGCACGATCTCCGTGCGATAGGGCTGCCCTACTTCTTCCAGCATCCAGCGCGCGATGCGGCCGCGCGACATCGGATTGGTATAGAAAACCAGATCATCGGCCATGGCAGTACCCTCGATGGAATCGGTCCATCCACGGTGTCACGGCTCCCTGCAAGGGTCAATGGCCTGGGCAGGCACGACGCCTAGGGCGCGTCCAGGTAGGGTCGCAGCACGTCTTCGATCCAGTCCATGAACACTTTCACCCGGCGCGGCAGGTTGCGGCGATGGGCATAAACCAGCGACACCGGCATGGGTTCGGCGGGAAAATCCGCAAGGATCTCAACCATCGTCCCGCCCTCGACCTGCACGTGCATGGCGCCTGCGGGCACTTGCACGATGCCAAGGCCGGCGGCGCACGCGGCCTGGTACGACTCGATGCTGTTGACGGTGATCACGCCCGCCATCGGCAGGTTGCGATATTCCCCATCCACCTGATATTCGAAACCTTCAGGCCTCGTACCGAGGTTCGTCACGTAATGCACCAGGCGGTGGCGGGCGAGGTCATCGAGGGTCCGCGGCTCGCCGTACTGCTCAAGGTAACCCAAGCTTGCGCAGTTCATCATCCGCATGGCGCCCAGCCGTCGCGCCACCAGGCTCGATTCGGCAACGTGCCCTACGCGCACCACGCAGTCGAAGCCCTCGCGGACCACATCCACCCTTCGATCGCTGCTGCTCACTTCGATCTCCAGCCCCGGGTGCTGGGCAAGCCAGCCTCCCAGGCGCGGAATCACCATCGACCGCGCCATGGAACTTGGCATGTCCACGCGCAGGCGCCCGCGCAAGGCTTCGTTGCCGTCGCGGAACATCGACTGCATTTCGTCGACGTCGGCCAGGAGATCACGAACCCGCTCGTAAAAGGCCTGGCCATCTTGCGTTGGCTGCACGCGGCGGGTCGTACGGTGCAGCAGCCGGGTACCCAGCAGCGCTTCGAGCTCCTGGACTGCCGTGGAGGCGCTCGCCTTGGGCATGCCCAGCGAGTCCGCCGCCCGGGTGAAGCTGGACAGTTCC
>NZ_DATHFX010000433.1:0-2495 GCF_035317885.1 Pinirhizobacter sp. | reverse complement strand
CAGCACCAGCGTGCACAAGGCCACCAGCAGCAGTTTGCGCCGCAGGGTCATCGGCGGGGCGTGTTCACGGGTGCCAGCGGTAACCCACGCCGTGCACTGTCTCGATGGCGTCGAAATCCGGCGCCAATGCAATGAATTTCTTGCGGATGCGCTTGATGTGCGAGGTGATGGTGGCATCGTCCACCACCAGCTCCGCCTCGCGCATCAACTGGTCACGGTTCTTCACATGGCCGGGAAAACGCACGAGCGTGTGTACCATCCAGAATTCGGTCACCGTCAGCGGGATCTCGATGCCGTTCCACGTGACGCGCATCCGCTCAGACTCCAGCTTCAACGACCCATGGCTTACCACCGTTTCGCTCGACGTAGGTGCCTTGAGCGACTCGATGCGGCGGAACAGGGCCGCGATGCGGGCGGCCAGCTGGTGCAGGCTGGTGTCCTTGGACAGGTAATCGTCCGCGCCCAGGCGCAGGCCGGAAATCACGTCGAAATCAGAATCACGAGCGGTCAGGAAGATGATCGGCAAGGTGGCGGACTTCGCGCGCAGTTCCCGGCACAGGTCGAATCCGCCTTCAGGTTCGTCACCCAGGCCGATGTCTATGATCACCAGCTCCGGCAGGCGCATGGCGAAGGCGGTGGAAGCATCGCCCCGCGACCCATAGCCACGCGCCTCATAACCGAAGCGGTTCAAGGCCTCGACGTAGTTGGCGCGGATGAGCGGTTCATCCTCGACGATCGCGATGCTGCGGGCCATGGGCTTTCCATAGTGGGTGGCGGGTGGACTTGCGTGAAGCGTGGCGCGTGGCCGCACCACACGCAAGCCACCGACATCCATTGCCCGCACATTGCCATATTCGCGCCGCCACGCGGGCCGATGGGGGCGGTGAACTACGCCTGCCATCCGTACATGAGTCCCGCCATGGAACCCCGCCCCGACCGCAACGCCGAACTCGAGCGTAATTTCGAGCCCCTGCGCGTGGGGCTTGCCATCGGCGCCCTGTTACTTGGCCTCCTGATGAGCCTGCACTGATGACCGATCCCGATCCGACCTGGGTCCCTTTCTAGACCCATGAGCGACCTGGTCCCCTCCGGCGTGAGGGGACCTTTTTTCCTCAGGGTTTCCCGGGCATGGCCTGGACGGCCTGGGTGATTGGCACGAGTTCGAGCTCTCCGACGGTGACATTTTCATGCCAACCGTAAAAATAGTCCCCCGCCATCGCTTGCAGGCCGCGCCCCACGCCGAAGGCGCTGCTGGTCATTGAACCCGGTGTCGGGCCTCCCAATTCGCCGTAACTGAGTCCCGACAGGTACAGCTGTCCCCCGAACGCCATGGCATAGGCCAGCGGACGCATCTCCCGTTCGTACCGCGTCTTGGCGCGCTTGGCGGCGACCCGGTCGGCGTACTTGGGCAGCATTTGCTGCCAAAGCTCGTTGGCCTGTTCGAGCTCGGCAGGAGTGACGTTACGAAAGGCCGAAACAAAGGTTGGCTCGATATTGGGATCGTGCCGCTCGGAGGCGATGGCCAGCCAAGCCAGGCCCAGCGGTCGGTTGACAGGCGTACGCTGTCCGTTGAAGTACAAGATGCCAAGCGTGTACTGGGCTTGCTTGCTACCCCAGGAGGCCGCCTCGCGCAGCATCTCCATTGACTGATCCTGGCGGCCCAGCCAGAAGTCGCGTTGCGCTTCGCACATGTAGTAGCGCCCCGGCAGGATCCGCTCGAGCGAGGACGGGCAAAGCATCAACGCCTGGGACACCTCTTCCTTCTGGCCCGGCAACGGCTGCGGGCGATCTCCGGCGGAGACAGCACGCGCCACGAATATGACGAGGAAAGCGACTGAGACAAGGCTGGCAGAACGAAGCAACTTCATCTTCTGGCCCTCGATGATGCTCCCCCGAGCAGCACCATCGTAACTTCCCGCGAATCACCGCAGGATGAAGCTTATTTCATCGCGCGAGCAAGAAAATTAACCGAATGTCGACTTCATCCGGGAAATGGTTTGCGCGTAATCGGCACTGTTGAAGACGGCAGAACCGGCCACGAAGGTGTCGGCACCCGCGGCGAAGATCTCGCCGATGTTGTCGGCGGTCACGCCGCCGTCCACTTCCAGGCGGATCGCCCGCCCGCTGCGGTCGATGATCTCGCGCACCTGGGCGATCTTGCGCAGGGCCGAGGGAATGAACTTCTGGCCACCGAAGCCGGGGTTCACCGACATCAGCAGGATCAGGTCGATCTTGTCGAGCACGTAGTCGAGGTAGGACAGCGGCGTGGCCGGGTTGAACACCAGGCCCGGCTGGCAGCCGTGGTCGCGTATCAAACCGATGGTGCGGTCGACGTGATCGGTGGCCTCGGGATGGAAGCTGATGCCGGTGGCGCCGGCCTCGGCAAAATCGGGCACGATGCGGTCGACGGGGCTCACCATCAGGTGCACGTCGATGTGCGCGGTGATGCCGAACTTGCGCAGCGACTTGAGCACCATCGGCCCGATCGACAGGTT
>NZ_DATHFX010000432.1:0-3156 GCF_035317885.1 Pinirhizobacter sp. | reverse complement strand
AAAGCGGATGTCGCGGTGCAGGCGGTCGCTAAGGATCGCCGCCACGCGCGCGGGGTAACGTGCCGCCAACGGCAGCAACAACTGCCCCAGCGCCATCGTCACGGCGGCAAGGATCAACACACCGGCGACAAGGCCGATGATGGCGAAGCGCAGCCGGCGCCAGCGGTGCTGCCAGGGGTGGGTCACCGACGGCACGCCACGGCGCGCGGTCGGTCAGAGCAAGACCACATCGAACTGTTCCTGCGAATAATGTTCTTCGGCCTGGAAGCGTATGCTTTTGGAGATGAACTCCTCCAGTTCGGCCACGGCAGCGGACTCCTCCTCGAGGATCCGGCCCACCACCTTGGGACTGGCCATCACCAGCAGTTTCTCGGCATTGAACTGGCGCACGGCCCGGGTAATTTCCCGGAAGATTTCATAGGTGACGGTTTCGGCGGTCTTCAGCGTGCCCCTGCCGCTGCAGGCAGGGCACGGTTCGCACAACTGCCGTTCGAGGCTCTCGGTGGTGCGCTTGCGCGTCATTTCCACCAGCCCCAGCGCCGACATCGGGTACACGGTGGTCTTGGCGTGGTCGCGCGCAAGGCCTTTCTCGAGCATGCGCAGCACCTGGCGCTTGTGTTCGTCGTCGATCATGTCGATGAAATCGATGATGATGATGCCGCCCAGGTTGCGCAGCCGCAGTTGCCGCGAGGCAGCCTGCGCTGCCTCCAGGTTCGTGCGGTAGACCGTTTCCTCCAGGTTGCGAGTGCCAACGTAACCGCCGGTGTTGACATCGATGGTGGTCATCGCCTCGGTCTGGTCGACGATCAGGTACCCGCCGGATTTGAGCGGCACTTCCTTGCGCAGCGCGCGCTGGATTTCGTCCTCGACGCCGTAGAGGTCGAAGATCGGCCGTTCGCCTGAGTAGTGTTCGATGCGGTCGTCGAGCACCGGCATGAACTTGTGCACGAACCTTGCGACCTTCTCGAACGTTTCGCGCGAATCCACCCGCACTTTCTCGATGCCGTCGTTGAGCGAATCGCGCAATGCGCGAAGCGGCAGGGAGAGTTCCTCGTAGACGCGCTCGCCGACCTTCGCCTTGACGATGTTTTCCTGCACGACGCGCCAGACCTTGCCAAGATAGGTGACATCGAAGGCGAGCGATTCTTCCGATTGTCCCTCCGCATTGGTGCGCACGATGTAGCCGAGCGGTTTTTCCCCCAGCAGGGGAGTAAGGACATCCTTCAGGCGCTGGCGTTCGGATTCGTCCTCGATGCGCACCGACACACCCAGGGTACGGGCCTGCGGCAGCAGCACCAGGTAGCGGGAGGGGATGGAAAGGTGCGTGGACAGGCGCGCGCCCTTGGTGCCTATCGGATCCTTGACCACCTGGACCACGATTTCCTGGCCCTCGTGCACCAGTTCGCTGATGCTGGGGGTGGGGCCACCGTTGCCGTTGGCTTCGCCCTCGCCACCAGGCGGGTGCGGCCTGACGATGTCCGAGGCGTGCAGGAACGCGGCCCGGTCCAGGCCGATCTCCACGAACACCGCCTGCATGCCCGGCATGACCCGTTGCACCCTGCCCTTGTAGACATTGCCCACATAGCCGCGTTTGAGCGCACGCTCGACGTGGACCTCCTGCAGCATGCCGTTCTCGACCACGGCCACGCGGGTTTCGCGGGGGGTGACGTTGATCAGGATTTCTTCACTCACCGCTGGATCCTTCTTTGATCCATCTTTATAGCTGCTGGATCAAGAACCTGTCGATGCAGTAATGCCAACCCTGCTGCGATGGGCCGCACATCGGTTATTGTCGGCGCCCATGAAGCTTCTCCTGGTCGAGGATTCGGACCGCCTCCGCGGCACCTTGTCGCGGGGCCTGGCGGCTGCCGGGTTCACAGTGGACACCGCCGCCGACGGCGTGGAGGCGTTGTCGTTCCTGGCTGCCTACGAATACGAACTCATCGTGCTCGACCTCATGCTGCCCCGCCTGGATGGCCTTGGGGTGCTTAAGGAATTGCCCCGCGGCGGCCAGCGGCCGGGGGTGATCGTGCTGTCCGCCCGGGACGCCGTGGGCGACCGCATCCAGGCCCTGGACACCGGTGCCGACGATTACCTGGTGAAGCCGTTTTCCTTCGACGAGCTGCTGGCCCGCCTGCATGCACTCGCCCGGCGTCCCCGCGAAGCCCAGCCGGCCACGCTGACGCTGGGCGGCCTCAGCCTCGATCCACGGGCCCGCGAAGCCCGCGTCGACGACCAGGTGCTGGCCCTCACCCCGCGTGAATTCGGCATCCTCTCGCTTCTCCTGCGGCACCGCGGGCGCGCCTTCAGCCGGGTGGAGATCCTCGAACGCACGGCCGGTAGCGACACCGGCACCTCCGATCGCAGCGTGGAGGTAATGGTATTCGGCCTGCGCCGGAAGCTCGCCGCGGCCGGCCTGCCCCTGCTGATCGAAACCCGCCGCGGCGCCGGGTACATCATCCCGTGAGCCGGCCAGCATCGTTGGCGTGGCGGCTGACCGCGCCACTGGCGCTGGCAGTACTGCTGGCGATGGGCGCCGTGGCCCTGTTCATGGATCACCAGGTGGACAGCGAGCTCGATGCCCGCTTCCGCGATGCCCTGCTGGCCCAGGCCAAGGCCCTGACCACGGTGGTGGAGTTCGAGGAAGGCCGCCTGGTGGCGTCTTCCAGTGGCATCCAACCGTCGCTGCTGGGCGGCGATGCGCCCATTTCATACGAACTGCGCTGCGAGGGGCGTGCGACCACGCGCAGCGAACCGCCGCCGCCCGCGCCACCTGGATGGCCTGGACAGGCCACCACCACGCCCCGTTTCGACGAACTGGACGACGCCGGCGGCACGCAGACAGTAATGTTTCGTTTCGACGCTCCCTACCTGGCCGCCCGGGGGGTCGCCGCGCAGCCGCCCCGGACCTGCTGGCTGCTGGTCAGCCGCCCCCGGCACGACATGGACCAGCTACTGCTGACCATGGACTGGATCTTGGCCCTGGGGCCGGTGGCGGCTTCCCTGGCCATGTTGCTGGCGGTGCCCTGGCTGGTGCGCCGGGGACTGACCCCGCTGCGCACGCTGGCCGAACGCATGCGTGGCATCGGCCCGCAGGCGCCAGCAAGCCGCCTGCCCGGAGCGGGGGTAAAAGAGCTCGAACCCCTCGTGGCCCGC
>NZ_DATHFX010000431.1:0-9163 GCF_035317885.1 Pinirhizobacter sp. | reverse complement strand
GACCTCCTCACCATTGCCGGCGATGCCTATCTTCCCGTGGATGCCGGATCCATCCCCACCGGGAAGATCACGCCCGTTGCCGGCACAGTGTTCGACTTCCGCACGCCCAAGGTGATCGGCCGCGACATCCGCGACGGCAGGGAGGAACAGCTGATCGACGGCCGGGGTTACGACCACAACTGGGTGATCTCCCGCACCGAGGCACGCGTGCCGCGAGTGGTGGCCCGCGTGCAGGATCCCGCCTCCGGCCGCGTGCTCACGCTCAAGTCCGCACAGCCGGGCCTGCAGTTTTATTCCGGCAATTTCCTCGACGCCACCACGGTAGGCACCGGTGGCCACGTTTACCGCCAGGGCGATGCCTTCGTGCTGGAGCCGCAGCTTTACCCCGACACGCCGAACCAGCCGTCCTTCGGCTCGGCGCGCCTGGAACCGGGCCACGAATACCGCAACCTGATCATCTACGAGTTTTCGGTAAAGAAATAAACGTCCAAGCCGTGCCATGACTGGGGGCCCCGATGGGCCGCCACGGAGCCGGCTTGTCTTCAAAAAAAGGAAAGTCATGAAGCAGTGGTTGTTGATGATCGCGCTGGGCCTGGCCGTGGTGCCGGCAAGCTACGCCGCGGATGCACCGGCGGCGGGTGCGCGCTGGACGCCGCAACAGGCCAAGGCGTGGTACGGCAAGCAGTCCTGGCCGCTGGGCAGCAACTACATGCCGGCCAACTCGATCAACGAGCTGCAGATGTGGCAGGCCGACACGTTCGACGAGGCCACCATCGACAAGGAACTGGGCTGGGCCCAGCAGCTGGGCATGAACACCATGCGCGTGTTCCTGCACGACCTGCTCTGGAAGCAGGACGCCGCGGGCCTGAAGGACCGCATGGACAAATTCCTGGCCATCGCCAGCCGCCACGGCATCAAGCCGATCTTCGTGCTGTTCGATTCGTGCTGGGATCCGGAGCCCAAGCTTGGGCCGCAGCGGCCGCCGATTCCCGGAGTGCATAACTCCGGCTGGGTGCAGAGCCCGGGCGTCGCCATGACCGATCCTTCCCAGTATCCGCGCTTCGAAGCGTACGTGAAGGACATCGTGGGCCACTTCGCCAACGACAAGCGCATCCTTGCCTGGGATGTGTGGAACGAACCGGACAACGCCGGCGGCGGCAACTACAAGCTGCGCGAGCCGAAGGACAAGTTCAACCACGTGGCCGAACTGCTGCCCCAGGTGTTCACCTGGGCCCGCAGCGCCAAGCCCACGCAGCCGCTCACCAGCGGGCTGTGGCATGACGATGACTGGTCCGATGCCTCGAAGCTCAATGCGGTGGAACGCACCCAGCTTGAGCAGTCGGACGTGATCAGCTTCCACAACTACGACTGGCCGGAAGTGTTCGCCTCGCGCGTCAAGCAGCTCTCGGGCTACGGTCGTCCGTTGATCTGCACCGAATACATGGCGCGCGGCGCTGGCTCCACCATCGACGGCATCCTTCCGCTGGCCAAGAAGCTGGACGTCGGCATGGTGAACTGGGGCTTCGTCGACGGCCTTACGCAAACCAAATTCCCCTGGGATTCCTGGAAGAAGCCCTATACCGACGAGCCGCCGGTGCTGTGGTTCCACGACCTGCTGCATCCCGATGGCACGCCGTACCGCCAGCGCGAAGCCGACATCCTGCGTTCGCTGTCGCATGCGCCCCGCGGCGTGGTGCCGGCCGAAGACCAGCTCTATCCCGTTCCTTCGCACAACTAGTGCATCACATTCCCACGCGAGAATCCTCATGAACCGCGCCCTGCTTCGTTCCACCCTGCTCAGCGGCATGATCGCCGCCGCGCTTGCACCGGCCGCGTACGCCGGTGACCAGCCGCCCCCGGCGGATTCCGCCCCGGCTTCATCGTCGAGTACAGCCACGCCTGCCGCCGCCAATCCCGCGGCGAAGACCCAGGCGCAGCGCGAGGCCGAGGCCAGGACCAACGCGGTGAACCTCACCGGCGTCACCGTCACCCCGTTGCGCGACAGCCTGCAGGGTGCGCAGGCGATCAAGCAGAACGCGAAGATGGTGGTGGACTCCATCGTCGCCGAGGACATCGGCAAGCTGCCCGACAACAGCGTGGCCGACGCGCTGCAGCGCGTGACCGGCGTACAGGTTGCCCAGGGCTTCCAGGGCGAGACCACCTCGGTGGTGATCCGCGGCCTGCCCAACGCCGTGACCACGCTCAACGGCCGGGAACTGTTTAGTTCCGGCGGTCGCCAGTTCTCATTCCAGGACCTGCCCGCCACGGCGGTCAGCGGCCTTGATGTGTACAAGTCGACTGACGCCACGATGATCACCGGCGGCATCGCAGGCACGGTGGATATCCGCACCTTCCGTCCGTTCGATTTCGACGGCCTGAAGGTATCGGCCACCGCCAACGAGACCAACCAGAAGTACGGTGCGCATACCGATCCGTCGGCCAGCTTCCTGATCAGCGACCGCTGGAAGACCGACGCAGGTGAATTCGGCGCCCTGCTGAACACCGGCATCAACACGTCGCACTACGACTACAACGTGGCGTACGTGGATTCGAACCTCACCCGCGTGCTCACCGACGGCACCACCAACCCGGTGCGCGATGCCAACGGTAACCTGCTGGTGGCCAGCAACCAGTATGGAGCGAACTACAACATCGGCTATCGCAAACGCCCCGAAGCCAACTACGCGCTGCAGTGGAAACCCAACGACAACACCGAGGTGTACCTGGAAGGCCTGTATACCTGGATCTCCGATCGCTACAACCAGCCGTACTATTTCTCCGGCCCGCAGAACGTGGTGGCACCCTCGCAGTTCACCGCCAGCAGCCACTGCTTCCCCGTCGGAGGCATGGATTCACCCTATGCCGGCCAGACCGTCTGCCCGCTTACCAGCGCGCAGTTCACCGGCAACTACTACGCTGCCACCAGCACCCAGGCGCACGAGGACTGGGGCCACAACATCCAGAATTCGCTGGGCATCAAGTGGCACGGCGACAGTGTGAACCTTTCCTCGGACGTCACGCGCAACTCCGCCGACTACCAGAACCAGCGCTTCGTCATCGATACCTACCTCGATGCCAAGACGCAGCCGCTGACCACCTACTACAACTACCCCAACACCTGGGGCCTGGTGGGCAACCCGCAGCTGAACCCGGCCAACTACTACCTCAACGGCCTGTACCAGCAGTGGAACAACAACACGGCCACGCAGACGGCCTGGCGTTTCGACGGTGACTGGTCGTTCGACGGGGGCATCTTCAACTCGCTGGACTTCGGCGCGCGCTATGCCGATACCACGGCCAAGGCCACCGGTGCGCAGTTCGACCAGGCGCCCCCGGGAGGCGCCTACCTCGCCGATGGTTCGCCCAACCCGCAGAACAACGTGCTGGGCCAGTTCGGTTCGTCCTACTTCTGCAACGTGCCGCGCACCGGCACGGTGCCGGGCAGCGCGCTCACCGGCTGCTACAACTACCTGATCGACAACAAGGACGCGCTGCGCGAGTACTACGGGCTGGCACCGGGCCACCTGGCGGCGCAGCAGGGCCAGTTCTTCGACATCAACGAGAAGACGTATTCGATCTACGCCCAGCTCAACTACGGCGGTGAGATCGGCGACATGCCCTTTGACGGCGTGATCGGCACTCGCTTCGAGAAGACCAACCGCGACCTCAATGCCTTCACCTACGACAGCGCCTCCGCGGCGTACTCGCCGATCGGCCTGTCCACCAGCCAGAAGAACGCGCTGCCCAACGCCACCTTCAACCTGCATTTCCGCGACGACCTGCAGATGCGTCTTTCGGCCGGCAAGACCCTGCAGTACCCGGACTTCACCCAGCTGAACCCGTCGCTGTCGCTTAGCCCGCCCACGGCCAACACCATCGCCACGGGCGGCGGCGGCAACGCGAACCTGAAACCCACCAAGAGCACGAGCTACGACGCCACGCTTGAGTGGTACTTCAGCCCCGTGGGCTCGCTCACCGGCGGCGTGTTCTACCACGACATCACCGGCTACATCGAAAACTATACCTTCGAGCAGGAAATCGGTGGCATCAACTACCTGATCTCCGGCCCGCAGAGCTCAGGTTCCGGCCACCTGGAAGGCGCGGAGCTGGCCTACCAGCAGTTCTTCGACTTCCTGCCCGGCGCCTGGAGCGGCCTGGGCCTGCAGGTGAACTACACCTACATCGACAGCTCGCTGAGCACCCCGTCGATGACGGGCGACGGCTTCATCAAGACGTCTTTCCAGAACGTGTCGAAGAACAACGGCAACGTGGCGTTGATGTACGAGAAGTACGGGTTCTCCGCGCGCCTTGCCTACAACTACCGAAGCAAGTTCCCCGAGTTCTTCCTGGCCGCATCGGGCGTGATCGGCAACAACGCGCAGATGTACGACAAGCCGGCGAACCAGGTGGACCTGTCGGTGAGCTATGACATCAGCAAGAACTTCACCGTGGTGCTGAACGCCACGAACCTGTTCGGCGCCAACTTCCATTCCTATGCGGGCAAGGGCACGACGCTGCCGCAGGACTTCCGCTACCAGGATCGTTCGGTGGGCGCGGGCATTCGTTTCAAGCTGTAACACGGCCACAACTCCGCGAAGGGGCGTCAACAGACCATGGACAAGAGGGGCAAGAGGATGGGACGAGGCAAACGGCGTAGCCTGCTTGTGGCAGGCGCCCTCATGCTTGCGCCGCTCGCGCATGCCGCCTCGTTCACCAACCCGGTGTTCAAGGGGCAGGATCCGTACATCGAGGTCGTGGATGGCACGTATTTCTACAGCGCCTCGGGCTGCGGCATCGCCGACATCTGCGTGAAGCAGTCGCGCTCCCTGACTGGGCTGGCCAAGGCGCCGTGGCAGGCGGTGTGGAAGCACGGTTCCGGTGACACGGCGAACTCCAGGGAGGTCTGGGCGCCGGAACTGCACTTTGTCGACGGCCGCTGGTACGCGTACTACGCCGCCGACGATGGCGACAACGACCATCACCGCCTCTTCGTGCTTGAAGCGGACAAGCCCGGCAAGGCCATCGGCGGCTTCCACGAGGCCGACACCGGCCTGCCCCATGGCCAGGTGAAGCTGTCCGACGATCATTGGGGCATCGACCCCAACGTGTTCACCGCTGCCGACGGCAAGCTTTATCTCACCTGGTCGTGCACCAACCAGGCGGACAGCGCCTTCCCACAGCGCATCTGCCTGGCCGCGCTGCGCGACCCGGTAACGCCCGATGGCCCGGTCGTCTACCTGTCCACGCCCACCGAGTCCTGGGAAACGCGCGACAAGCCGATCCAGGAAGGGCCGGTGGGCTACACGCGCAACGGCCGCACCTACATCACCTATTCGGGCAGCGCGAGCTGGATCCCCAATGACTACGCCGTGGGGCTGCTCTCGCTCAAGCACGGCGGCAACGCGCGCGATGCCGCCGCCTGGGTGAAGTCGGGGCCGGTCTTCGACCACCACGGCACGGTTTACGGGCCGGGTTCGGTGGTGTTCGTACCCTCGCCCGATGGCACGCAGTGGTGGAACGTCTACCACGCCATCGAGCGGCTGGACTGCAAACCCAACGCCTACGCCTGCCGTGACATCCGGATGCAGCCGATGCAATTCGAAGCAAGCGGTGCGCCCGTGCTGGGCGTGCCGATCAACGCTGGCGTGCCCGTCGACCTGCCTTCCGGCGAAACAGCCAGCCCACCTTAGGAAAGCGCATGACACTCAAGGCATGGTTGGCCATGGGTATCGCCATGGCCCTGGGCACCGCACAGGCGCAGGAAGGCCACGAGGTGGCGGTAGGCACCCACCTGGCACCGGGTACCGGCTACGTTTCGGTGGCGCGCTTCGATGATGCGCCGGCGAAGGACCCCAGGCACCTGTTGATGGTGTTCGAACAGGACGGCATGGGCGGTATTCCGCTGTGGGAGAGCCGCGACGGCGGCGACCACTGGACGCACCTGATGGACATCACCGACCAGGCCCACAAGGGCAACGCGAAGTGGCAGCTGCGCTGGCAACCCCACCTCATGCGCATGCAGCGCGCCAGTGGCGGCCTTGCCGCCGGCACGCTGATCCTTTCGGCCAACGCCACCGGCAACGACGAGCACGAGCACGTGGGCACGCAGGACCTCCAGGTCTACGCGTCCACCGACGAAGGCAAGACCTGGACCTACCGCGGCTCGGTGATCAAGGGCGGCGGCAAGCCGTCGGACAAGGACAACAAGGGCGTGTGGGAAACCAACATCCACGTGCTCGATGACGGCCGCATGGTGGCCTATTACTCGTCCGAGCAGCACAAGGCGGAGGGGTACAACCAGGTATTGGCACACAAGCTGTCCACCGACGGCGGCAAGACCTGGGGCAAGGAAGTGCTGGACGTGGCCATCCCCGGCGGTGTGGAGCGGCCGGGCATGGCCATCGTCGAGCGCCTGGGTGACGGGCGCTACGCGATGACCTACGAGAACATCGACGGCCCGCAGAACGGCCAGGTGCAGATCAAGTTCAGCCGTGACGGCCTGGACTTCGGCGACCCGCAGCGCCATGGCGATCCGGTGATCACGCAATCCGGCGCATGGCCCGCGGCCTGCCCGGTGATTCGCTGGTTCCCGGTGGGTGGCCCCGAAGGGGTGATCGTGGTCTCGGCCGAACGTGCCGGCGGCGGTGGTGACGAAGGCGGCCGCGCCTTCTATTTCAACACCGCCTCCGGCCGCGGCCCGTGGTGGGAAGTGCGCGCACCGGTGCAGAAACTCACCGGCAATATCCACGCCGGCTGGACGCAGGCACTCCTCCAGCGCGACGACGGCAGCTTCCTGCATGTCACCTCGTCGTCCTCGCCGCAGGATCCGCTATCGCCCAGGCTCAATGAGATCCTGTACAACACAGCGCCGCTGCGCTTCGACCGCTACGAGGCCGAGGACGCCGCCATGACCAACGCCGTGCCGGTCCCCGACCGCCACGCGTCGAACCTGCGCAAGGCTCGCCTGGGCGCAGGTTCGCAGGCACGCCTGCGCTTCCAGATCAACAGCACGGCGGGTTTGCATACGCTGCGGCTGCGTTTTGCCGATGTCGGTATCGCCGCCACGCCGGCCCTGCGGGTGAACGGCGCGGTGGTTGGGGGTCAGAGTAATTACTCTGACCCCACTGCCAAGGCGTCCGGCTGGAACGTGCTGACAGTGAAGGCACCGCTGCTGGCCGGGTTCAACACCATCGACGTCGATGGCGCGGCCTACGTACAGGACGTGGATTACCTGCAGCTGGATGGTGACGCCGATGCGCCCTGATACCCGCATGCGACTGCTCTGCCTTTGCCTGGGATTCGCCGTAGCCACGCCTGGCGTTGGGGGTCAGAGTAATAACTCTGACCCCGCTCCAGCCAACCCCGCTCCCGGCTATCACAACCCGTTGCTGCCATCGGGGGCGGACCCCTGGGTGACGCAGAAGGATGGCTTCTACTACTACACCAACACCCTCGGCGACCGCATCGACCTGTGGAAGACCACCGACATGGGCAAGCTCGGCGACGCCACGCGCGTCACCGTATGGCGCGCGCCGGCGTCAGGACCCCATTCGTTCTCGATCTGGGCACCGGAACTGCATTTCCTGGACGGCAAGTGGTACCTCTACTACAGCGCATCCGAACGGGCCCATGACGACGATGCCCATCGCCATGTATTCGTGCTGGAGAACTCGTCAAGCGATCCCACGAAAGGCACGTGGGTGGACAAAGGCATGCTCAAGACCGGTTACAACGGCATCGACGGCACCGTCTTCGATCACGGCGGCAAGCGTTACTTCGTGTACTCCGCCTACGTCGGCGACCACAGCGACCTGGTGATCGCGCCGATGACCAACCCATGGACCCTGTCGGACAAACAGGTGGACATTGCAGCACCCACGTTCGAATGGGAAATGCAGGGCGGAAGGAAAATCCTCGAAGGGCCGGAGTTCCTTGCCGGACCCAAGGGGAAGGTTTTCCTGACCTACTCCGCCAGCGCCTGCTGGTCCGACGGTTACTCGCTGGGCCTGCTCACCGCCGATGCAAAGGCCGACCTCACGGACCCCGCGTCGTGGAAGAAATCCCCCACCCCGGTATTCGCCAGCGCCAACGGCGTGTACGCGCCGGGACACAACGGCTTCTTCCAGACACCCGACGGCCGCCACTGGCTGATCTACCACGCCAACGGCGGCCCCGACTGGAAGTGCACAAAGCGCCGCGCGCCACGCATCCAGCCGTTCGATTTCGGTCCCGACGGCACGCCGCGTTTCGGCGCACCGGTGCCCGACACGAAGAACTAGAGGGCGGGATTGAACAAGGTGTGGGTCCTTCCCTTGCGGGCCGGACCTGCAAACAGCGGCGCGAATGCCGCGCGGCGATCCCAGGCCAGCACCAGGTAGACGGCCAGCACGATCCAGTGGATGCCGAAGCCCGCGCGTTCGGACACCGCGTGGTAGCCGAAGATCGCAACCACGGGCGCTGCCAGCAACAACAGGGCGAACGGCACCCAGCGATTGGCCAGCAACAGCAGCCCGGCCACCAGGAAGATCACGCCGATCACCGGCAAGACAAAACCGCTCGCGCCAAGCCCCTGCAGGAAAGCTCGCGCCGCCTCGGCCACCGGTGCCGGCGGCTGCCAGACGTGCGCGAAATGATTGAAGCCGGAGAAGGTAAAGAGCGCTCCCAACAGCGTGCGAAGGACATGGATCGTCCAGCGGTAGGTGGTCGACATGGCATGGAGCCTGAAGAGGTATGAGCCGACCATTTTCCTGCCCTGCCGGACAGACGGCCATTCCGCTTCCGCCCTAGGCCTTAGGACAGGCACACTGCCACGATCCAATGGACTTTACCCCCTTGAGATCGCCTGCAGTGGAGACTAGCTTTTCATCAATGACCGACCCCGTGCCCCCGCTTGTCCACCGAAAGAAGCCCCTGCAGGCACGCTCGGCCATCACTGTTGCCGCGATCGGCGAAGCCGCCATCGAAGTACTCCTGGCCGAAGGGATCGAACGCACCACCACCACCCGGGTGGCCGCGCGCGCCGGCGTGTCGGTGGGTAGCCTCTACCAGTATTTTCCCGACAAGCACTCCCTGCTGGCCGCCGTGTTGGCCCAGCACCTGACCCACGTGGCGATGGCGGTGGAACGCTCATGCACCGAACACCGTGGCGGTAAGGTAGTCGACA
>NZ_DATHFX010000430.1:0-3399 GCF_035317885.1 Pinirhizobacter sp. | reverse complement strand
CGGCTGCAGCAACTACCATTGAACTCATCGACGCCCACTGGCGGCGTCCCGTGCGAGCCTCATGAAAGAACTCACCGTCGCGCTTGGTGCGCGCAGCTACCCCGTCTGGATCGGACAAGGCCTCATCGACGACGCGCCCCGCTGGCGCGCGGCGATCCGCGGCCGGCACGTGCTGATCGTTTCCAACACCACGGTGGCCCCGCTCTACCTTGAGCGCGTGCGCGCAGGGCTGGAAGGTTTCATTGTCGGTACCCACCTGATCGGTGACGGGGAAGCTGAGAAAACCTTCGCCAATGTGAGCGAGGTCCTGGCATCGCTCGCCCGCCTGGGCGCCACCCGCGATGCCTGCGTCATCGCGCTGGGCGGCGGCGTGGTCGGCGACCTGGCGGGCTTCGCCGCGGCCTGCTGGATGCGCGGCATCGACTTCATCCAGATGCCCACCACCCTGCTGGCAATGGTCGATTCCTCGGTGGGCGGCAAGACCGGCGTGAACGTGCCCGAAGGCAAGAACCTCGTCGGTGCCTTCCACCAGCCGCGCGCGGTGGTGGCCGATATCGACACCCTGGCCACCCTTCCCGACCGCGAATACCGCGCGGGCCTTGCCGAGGTCGTCAAGGGCGCGGCCATCGGCGATCCCGGCTTCTTTGCCTGGATCGAAGAACATGCCGACGCACTGAAGGCCCGCGAGCCCGCGCTCACGGCCGAGGCCATTGCCCTCAAATGCGCCTACAAGGCCGGCGTGGTGGCCCGCGACGAGACCGAGCAAGGCGAACGCGCCCTCTTGAACCTGGGCCACACCTTCGGCCACGCACTGGAAACCGCCGGCCACTACACCACTTTCCTGCACGGCGAGGCCGTGGCGGTGGGCATGGTGCTGGCGGCGAAGCTTTCTGCGCAGTTGGGGATGGCCCGAAGCGAAGACACTGCGCGCCTTGCCACCCTGCTCACACGCCTGGGCTTGCCCGTCGATATGCCCAATGGCAGCGACCCGGGCGAGTTGTTGCGCCTGATGAGGCTGGATAAAAAGACCAAGGCCGGCGTACTGAAGCTGATCCTCTGGCGCGGTATCGGCCGGGCCGAGATCGTGCCTGGCGTCGCCGAGCAGGACGTCCTGGCTGTGCTTGGCAACTAACGCTCACGCGCGCCGACCGCCTACAATAGAAAGTTCCGCGGCGCCACCAGGCACCCCATGCGCATCTACATGCAAACCAGGCCCGACGCCGCCGAGGCGCCGCGCTATTACCAGCTGAGCCTCGAGCAGGATTTGCTCGGCGGCTGGATGCTCTATCGGGAATGGGGCACGCAGGGCGGCCGGGCCAGCCTCAAGCGCGATGTTTTCCTCGAACGCGACGACGCAATGGCCGCGTTCGAAAAAGCCCGCGATGCGCAATTGAAGCGTGGATTCAAAGTGATGTTCAGCCAGGGACAGGATTCGCCGTATGGCCGTTGAATTGAAGAACGATCGCTTCCTGCGCGCCCTGCGCCGGGAACCTACCGACACCACGCCGTTGTGGGTGATGCGCCAGGCCGGCCGCTACCTGCCTGAGTACCGCGCCACGCGCGAACGCGCCGGCAGCTTCATGGCCCTGGCCCAGGCCCCGGAGCTGGCCTGCGAGGTCACCCTGCAGCCGCTGGCGCGCTTCGACCTGGACGCGGCGATCCTCTTCTCCGACATCCTGACCATTCCCGACGCGATGGGGCTGGGGCTCACCTTCGCCCAGGGAGAAGGACCGCAGTTCGACCGTCCCGTGCGCAGCGCCGCGGATGTCGCACGCCTGGCCGTTCCCGACATGGACGGGGAACTGCGCTACGTGATGGACGCGGTACGCCTGATCCGCCGGGAACTCGACGGCCGCGTGCCGCTGATAGGCTTTTCAGGCAGCCCCTGGACGCTTGCCTGCTACATGGTCGAGGGCCACGGTTCGAAGGACTTCGCCCGGGTCAAGGCCATGGGCTGGAGCGATCCGGCATTGATGCACCAGCTTTTGGGCGTGATTGAAAAATCAGTCAGTGCTTACCTGATCGCCCAGGCCCAGGCCGGTGCCCAGGCGCTGATGGTGTTCGATACCTGGGGCGGCCTGCTGGGCCCGAAGGCTTTCGGGGAATTCTCGCTTCGCTACATGACAGGCGTGGTCGATGCGCTAAGGGCCCATGCCGCCTCGCGCGACCTGCCGGTGATTCTTTTCTCCAAGGGTGCCAACGGCCACTTCGAGGCCCTGGCTGACACCGGCTGCACCGCGCTGGGCGTGGACTGGACCGCCGACATCGGCGACGTCCGGCGCCGCGTGGGCAGCCGTGTAGCCCTGCAAGGCAACCTGGACCCGGCCGTACTGCGGGCTACGCCGGCGATCGTCGAACGCGAAGCGAAAGCCGTGCTGGACGCCTTCGGCAACCATCCAGGGCACGTGTTCAACCTCGGCCACGGCATCACGCCGGAAGTCGACCCCGAAAACGTGAAGGTACTGGTGGACACCGTCCACACCCATGGCCGGACGATCCGCGGCAGCTAGCCCAAACCCGCTATAATCAACGGCTTTCCCGCAAACTGCCGCCGCCCGCATGGACAAGAGCTTCGAGCCCAGCCAGATCGAGACCCGCTGGTACGATCACTGGGAATCCAACGGTTACTTCAAGCCCTCGGGCAAGGGCACGCCCTACAGCATCATGCTGCCGCCGCCGAACATCACCGGCACGCTGCACATGGGCCATGCGTTCCAGCACACCATCATGGACACGCTCATCCGCTATCACCGCATGCGTGGCTTCGACACGCTGTGGCAGCTGGGCATGGACCACGCCGGCATCGCCACGGAGATGGTAGTCACCCGCCAACTGGAAGCGGAAGGAAAGAAGCGTTCGGACTTCGACCGCGAGTCCTTCGTCGAGCGCGTCTGGAAGTGGAAGGGCGAATCCGGCGGCACCATCGGCCGCCAGATGCGCCGCCTGGGCGTCTCCGGCGACTGGTCGCGCGAGCGCTTCACCATGGACCCCTCGCTGTCGACGGCCGTGATCGAGACCTTCGTGCGCCTGTACGAGGAAAAACTCATCTATCGCGGCCAGCGCCTGGTGAACTGGGACCCGGTGCTGAAAACAGCCATCTCGGACCTGGAAGTGGTCAGCGCCGAGGAAGACGGTTCACTCTGGTCGATCCGCTACGACCTGGCCGATGGCACAGGTTCGCTGGTGGTTGCCACCACGCGTCCGGAAACGATGCTCGGCGACGTCGCCGTGGCCGTCCATCCGGAAGACAAACGTTATGCTTCGATGGTGGGCAAGACCCTGCGCCTGCCGTTGTCCGGCCGTGAGATCCCGATCATCGCCGACGATTACGTCGAGCGGGAATTCGGCACCGGCTGCGTGAAGATCACCCCGGCCCACGACTTCAACGACTACGCCATC
>NZ_DATHFX010000429.1:0-8961 GCF_035317885.1 Pinirhizobacter sp. | reverse complement strand
TGTTGCCCCTGATGCAGCCGTCGCTGCTGGGCCACGGATTATTCAGCATGGGCAGCACCGACGCACAGGCGATTGCCTTCAGCGTCGCCACCATCGCCTTCGCCCTGATGCGCTGGCAATCGGCGCGCCTGGGCGCATGGCTGGTCGGAAGTCTCGCCCGTACCTTGCGGCAACGCGCACATGCCCGCTTGATGGCTGCGCCCATCGCATCGCTGGCTGATTTCCCATCGTCGGAGATCGCCAACGTCCTCACCTACAACGTCGAGATCATCGTCTCGGGGTACGGCGCGCTGCAGCAACTGCTGGTGGCCGCCCTTACCTCGGTGGTGACCCTCGCCTTCGCCGTGTGGATATCACCGTGGTTGGTATTGGCCGTGCCCCTGCTGGTGGTGGCGGGGTTGTTGGTGTCGCGCAGTTTCGGCCGCGAACAATCGGCCGTGAGCCGTCGCTTCATACGGGACCTCACCGACCTTTTCTGGCACAGCGAGGATTTTCCGCGCCGCCTGCGCCACGTGCGTTCGTTCGAGCGCGAGACCGCCGAGGAAAAGAGCCATCATGCCGTGTCGTCCCGCCTGGCCCAGGGTTACAGGAGGCAGCAGGAACTGATTGCGTCCGGCCGGCTGGTGCTGGAGCTGATGGCGGCGCTGGGCGTGGGCGCAGTCTTCATGCTGGCCCACCGCTGGCAGGGAATCGACCAGGGTTCGCTGGTGGCCGTGTGCCTGCTGCTGGTACGGCTGCTGCCTTCCGTACTGCTGACCCGGCAAAGTTTCCAGCAATGGCGGTCGGCCGTGCCGGCGTTCGAATTGTGGCGGAAGTACATACAGCTGGACACGACACAGCCGGCGGCTTCGCCGAAGCAAGCTCCGGATGCGGCGGATGTGATCCACATCGAACGAGTGCGGGTGACACCGCCTAGCCCAGGTGTCACCTTGCTCGACATCGAGCTGAGGCCCGGCGAGCTCACGCTGATCTCCGGCCGCTCGGGCATCGGCAAGACGAGCCTGGTGGATGTGCTTGCGGGCATGACCGAACCGGAAGTATTCGTTGCGCGCGACAGCTTCGGACCGATCGATTTCGACGACTATCGTGCGCACGTGCGCCGGGGTGCCTATGTGGGCCAGCAGGTACGCCCATGGCAACGAACGGTGCGCGAATGCCTGCTATGGGCGGCGCCTGGCGCCACCGAGCGGCAGCTGGGTGACGCATTGCGCGACGTTGGCCTTCTGACGCGGCTGGAGGCCTCGACCGACGGATGGGATACGGCACTGGACGATGCGTCCAGCCGGCTGTCCGGCGGCGAGCTGCAGCGATTGATGATGGCGCAGGTGATCCTGCGCCAGCCCCACCTGGCCGTGCTGGACGAAGCCACCAGCGCACTGGACGCGCCGTCGGAGTTGTCGGTACTGAAGGCGGTGAAACGACGCCTGCCCGGCACCGTCATCCTGGTGGTATCACACCGTGCAGGCGTTGCGGATATCGCCGACCAGCACATCTCGATCGAAGGCTCGCTCGTCCAGCGCAGCACTCATCATTTCGCTGCGGCGACCCGCTTGTAGGGAATGAATGGCCCAAGGCTCACGAAGCCCTTCGGAAAGCCTACGCTCCGGTCGACCATGCGCACGATGTCCATCTTGCACAGCTGAGTGCCGGGTGTTTTCGTCACAAGGATATCGTCGCTGGATAACGAGTCGGCGCCGCCCCTGGGGTAATTGACGTAGATCGTCGTTCCGAAGTCGTACACGATGGCCGTGTGGTTGATCACCCGGCTACCTTGCGCCTGGGGCAGGTTGATGCAGCTCACAGGCGGCCCCGCTACCCGACCTTCAAGCAACTTGGCCAGCTCTTCGGCGGGGTCGTGCTTGCTGGCGGCCAGGGCACTGCCGGAAACGGCCAGGGCCGCGGTACTGAGAGCGAGGATCTTGGTGAGGGTGCGCATGGGAATTCCTCCCGGCTGGGGACGCATGCCCATGGTATGCCGATACACATCCTCCGGAAGTCCCCGCGGAGGCCGCGGGTTACCCGCCGTTAGGCCATGGCTAGCGAAGCTCCAGCCACCGGTCGGGAATGGGACCGGCGACAAGCATGCGGCGATCGTGTCCGTAGTGGTGTTCGACGGCCCAGGGATAGGTACGGCCCTGGCGAGGCATCACCGCATCGCCGCGCTTGACGTATCCCGCCGTTAGCTGCCCCAGCACGTTGCCTTCGGCCGCCACGCCATCGAGATCGCGTGGCGTTGCCACGGCGGCGCCAATGGTGTCCATGTGGGTGAGCAAGCGGCAAACATAAGCGGCAGCCAGGTCCGCCTTCAATGTCCAGGGCGCGTTTGCATATCCGATGACGCAGGCGAAATTGGGCAGGTCCTGCACCAGCACGGCTTTGTAGAGCATGCGGTCATGCAGCGGTTGCGGCACGCCATCCACGCGCACCTGCATGCCACCGAGTACCTGGATAGTCAGGCCCGTGGCACTCACCACGATGTCCGCCGGCAACTCCTGGCCCGATGCCAGGCGAATGCCCGTTGGCGTGAAGGTATCGATGCGGTCGGTGGCCATCGAGGCCTTGCCCGCCTTGATGACCTTGAAGAGGTCCGCGTCGGGTACCACGCAGACGCGCTCGTCCCAGGGCATGTACGAGGGGGTGAAATGCCGCATGTCCATGCCCTTGCCCGCATACAGGCGCATCTGCGCCACCAGCAGGCGGCGCATGGCATGCGGCCAGCGGCGACAGGCAAGGTAGAGGCCGCGCTGGATCGCGATCATGATCCGACGCGCCATCCGGTGCACGACAGCCTTGGGCAGTATGTGGCCCAGCAGCTTCGAGATCGGATCCACACCAGGGAGCGAGATGATGTAGGAAGGCGACCGTTGCAGCAACGTCACATGGGCCGCCTTTTCCGCCATGGCCGGCACCAGCGTCACGGCCGTGGCGCCGCTGCCGATCACCACCACGTTCTTGCCGGTGTAGTTGAGGTCGGACGGCCAGTGCTGGGGATGGACGATCGTGCCGCCGAAATGCTCTTGCCCGGGAAACGATGGCTGGTAGCCGGCGTCGTAGTCGTAGTAGCCCGTGCAGCTCACCAGGAACCTGGCGGTGAACACCTGCTGGCGGCCTGTTGCTTCATGCACCGCGTGCAGTGTCCATGCACCATCGGCGCCGCTCCATTCGGCGCGCTGCACCTGAAGGCCGTAGTGGATCTTTTCTTCCACGCCGTATTCGCGGGCGGCGTCCTGGATGTACTGCCGGATGGATTCGCCGTCGGCCATCGTGGTCGGCGACTGCCATGGCCGGAACGCATAGCCGAAGCTAAAGACGTCGGAGTCCGAGCGGATTCCCGGGAAGCGGAACAGGTCCCAGGTACCGCCCAGGCGCTGGCGGCGCTCAATCAAAGCCACCCGCTTACCTGGATGCTCGCGCGCCAGGTGACAGGCCATGCCGATGCCGGCAAGGCCTGCCCCGATGATCACCACGTCGAACCGCTCCTCGTCCATGGCCTCCACCGCAGAACGGATGTGGCCTCAGCATAAGCGTTTCAGGCGGCATTGCCCATGTGAATCAGTTGGGCAGGGGCAACGAGATGGGATGGGATTTGACCGAGGTGCTGAGCGACGGAAACGGGTCGATGCCGGTCTCGTCGATGATCGCCTGCACCGAGACTACCTCGCAGGTGGGCACGTCGACATTGGTGCATTCCCACGCGGCGGCACCGCCTTCATCGGGATCATAGATAGCCTTCCACGTGTAGTTCGGCACTACTACGGCGTCGGCGCCAATGGTGTCCGGTGTAGGGCCGTCGAAGGCGGGGCCTGTTACCACGTAGACCTCACCATCACTGGTAGCCATGTTACGCACGGTGGTCTCGATGCGCTCCCACTTGCCGGTGTTTAGCACGTGCGACTGCGGCACCATGTTGGCCAGCGAGAAGCTCTGTTTCTGCGAGGCGGCATCCGGCTCGTCGCCCGCAGGCGTCATATGGCCGCGGTCGTAGCCGCTGCCTTTGTAGTCGGCCAGTTCCGAACGGTCCGCCACCGGGATACCCGTTTCGGCATGGAATGAATCCTTGCGCGAGATATTCCCGGCATCGGCCACCTGTTCGGCGGTGATGTGCTCGGCGGACCACAGCGGTCCCTTGGTAACGCCAGACGCATCCATGGAGTACGCGTCAAAGCAAATGGTGGTGGTGCGCTCAGCGAGCGAGGTATCGATCAGGTCGGGAGCCTGGCCGCCCTGGAACAGCGATGGGCAGTTGGTATCGGCGGCATGGCCGGCGAACGGCAAGACGAGCAGCAACAGCGCCGCATGGACGATGCGAAGGTGACGCTTGGACATTGGCTGTTTCCCCATGAGCAGAATCACGCAAAGTCCCCCTGCGTGATCGAGTGTGCCGCGCCAAGTGTTGCAGCTGGCTACGTATCCGCCCGTGCATGTCCACAGTTGGGACACGCGTCACATGATCGCAAGATCATGCGTTCAGCGATGTCGAGGGCGTTGCCGCATCCAGCAGGCAATGCTCATCCGCGTGCGCGTGGCCGGCAGCACTTCGTGCAGGATGTCCGAAGACATGAACAAGGCCAGCGTTCCCGCACGCGGGAATATGTCGCACGTGACATTCCGGGCAAGGTGCAGGCGCAATGCGCCACCTTCGTCTTCGAGCCATTGATCGTTCAAGTAGAACACCGCCGACACCACCCGCTCGTCGGAATCGCGCAGACGGTCCACATGGGGCACATAGCCCGTGCCGATGGCGTACACCGCATAGTGCGATTCACTTTCCACCATGGTGAGCATCAGGGCGCGGTTGAGCGAACGCATCAGCGCATCGATACCCGCCACGAACACCGCCTGGGCGGCCGTCGGCGCGAGCGCGTCGAACCACTCGGTAACGTCGCCACGCAACCGGCCTGCGCTATGTGAGGATCCCGTGGCCGCGACCCGCATGGCTCCACGTGAATGCTGGGCCGCACATTCCTCGCCCAAGTCACCTGTCTGCGCCGCCGTCAGGAGCCCGTCGGCCACACACCACCGGTCCGCGGCCAACGCCGCCGCCACAGGCGCGAAGCCATCACGGGAGATATCCATGCCCGCAGTCTACGCCCCCAAAATGGGGTCAGAGTCATTTAAATAAAAATGACTCTGACCCCGATTGGCCCCTAATGGGCCTCCACCAGGAGGTCTTTCAGTTCCACCAGGCTGTTGCGCACGGAGGGGCCGCTGGCGTACAGCACCAGCTGCAGGATGGTCTCGGTGACTTGCTGGCGCGTGGCACCCATTTTCAGCGCAGCTTCCGCATGCGCCCGCAGCTGTGGCATGGCGTGGCCAAGCACCACGCAGGCAGCCACCAGGATCAGTTCGCGTGTGGCCAGGTCCAGGCCCGGGCGGCTCATGATCGTACCCATCGCCACGTCCACGGTGATTTCGGCGAAAGCGGGGCAGACATCGGCAACCTCGGCCATCATCGCCTCGCCGGCGTGGCCGCCATGCAGCTTGTCGATCAAGGCCAGGCCGCGGCGTCGAAGTTCGGTTTGCTCGGTCATGCGGGGATGCTCCAGTGGAACACCGCCAGCATGCCCGCGACATCGACCGCGATAAACGCAGGTTCGGTACTAATTCCTTGAACCTGGAGTTCGCAATCGGCCAAGCCGGATTACCCGGCCGACTAAGCTCGATCCTTCGCCAGTTTCAGGTCATTGAACTTGCGCCGCTCGATTAGTGCATCGACCTTGCCGTCCGCGCCGCGGTGGAAGATCAGCAGGTTTCTTTCCTCGTCGCTGCCCATGAACACGTCGTGGGCGATCGGCTGCAATACGTTGGGCGTACCGCCGGCATGCGTGGTGTAACTGAGCACGCCGCCTTTGTTGACCACCGTCCACGCGCGGGTGGGCGCATAACGGAAAGAGCCGACGTAGTCGTCAGGATTCAGGTTCGCCACGGTGAGCCTGGGCGGATCGGTGGGCAGTGTGGAATCCGCATAGCCGGCGAGCTTCCAGCCATCGGCCTGCTTGACATAAGTCCATAGCGACTCGTAGCGCACGATGAGTTTCTGCCCGAACACCGTCTCCTGCTCGTATTCCTCCACCTGCAGCAAGGCGCTATCGCCGTGTTGGGTCACGTGCGGATCACGTAATTGAATGCTGCCGGCGAACCCGGGCGGGAACGCGTGCAACGAATCGATGGTGTCGGCCTTGTGCGCGATACGGCCGAATTCATCCACCAGCACCGCATCGTCAGTCAACAGGCGTTGCCAGGTTGCCTTGTCGCCGGTGGGGAGGCCATCCACCAGTGCCTGGGTCGAAGCGAGCAATTCTTTCTGCAGGGAAGCCGGGGCGTCGGCGGCTGAAGCCGGCATGACGATGGCTGTTGCGAGTAATCCAAGCGCAATAACAGGCGTACGAACTGGCATGGCGGTGCCTCCCCGAGGTGGCAGCGAGCATGCACCGCCCTCGAGCCGCACTGCCCGTGCATGAAGTCACGTGGCCACGTCGTTCACGCCGGACTTTTCTGCCTGTACTTCGGCCATCGTGCGCAGACCCGTACCCCAATGCGAGGGATTCACTTCGGTTACCACGATGGTTACGGCGTGCTCAGGCACGCCCAGCACACGGACGGTGGTCTCGGCCAGGGCCTTGATGTACTCGGTCTTCTTCTCGGGGGTGCGGCCGCTGAGCATCTGGACGGAGAGGACGGGCATGTTGCGTTCCTTCGAGGGTGGGGATCGGCGCACTGTAGCCTGTCGGTGAGCCGATCCGGCACCTTAAGCGGCTCACCTGGTGAGCCGATGCGTTCCTTGTATCGGCTCACAATATGAGCCGATCACATGCTAGGCTCGGCTCATGAGCGGAGAATCGCCACCTTCAGGGCCCTTCTATATCTGGCAACAGCCTGATTGGCCTAAATTTTTCTGGTCGGCGGAGGCTCTAGCCGCCGCCCTGCGAGCCTGTCAGCAGGCTCAGGGCCGCCTGCTGGGCATGGTCGACGCAGCAGCCCGGGACGACCAGGCGCGAAGCGAACTCGACGCACTGCTGCAGAACATCGTGACCTCGTCGGCCATCGAAGGCGAGCGACTGAACGTGGAATCGGTGCGCTCATCGTTGGCCCGGCGGCTCCGCGTGGCTGGAGAACCCAGGCGCCCGGCGACCGCGCGCAGCGAAGGCCTTGCCGAACTCACCCTCGACGCCACGCAGAACGTCGATGTCCCGCTCGACCTGCCTCGACTGCTGCACTGGCATGAGCTCCTATTCCCCGAACAGGAAAGCATCCTGCCGATGCACGTGCGCGTGGGCAGCCTGCGCCGGGATGAGCCGATGCAAGTGGTCTCTGGCCGCATCGACCGGCCAACAGTGCACTTCGAAGCGCCACCGCGCGATGGCTTGGATGCTCAACTGGACGCATTTCTGGCGTGGTTCAATGCCAGTCGCGATGACGCCGCGATGGACCCACTGCTGCGCGCAGGCGTCGCCCATTTCTGGTTCGTCACCCTGCATCCGTTCGACGACGGCAACGGTCGGCTTACGCGCGCCATCAGCGACCGTGCGCTAGCCCAGGGCGAGAACCAGGCCATCCGTTTCTATGCCATGTCGTCGAGCATCCTGGATGACCGCAAGGGCTACTACCAGATACTGGAAACCAGCCAGAAGGGCGGCCTGGATATCACCGCCTGGCTCGAATGGTTCCTACGCACCTTGCTGGCAAGCCTGCGGCAAGCCCTGGGCCACATCGACCGGGTGCTGGCGAAAGCACGCTTCTGGCAGGAACATCGATCGCAATCACTGCTTCCCGAGCAGCTGAAGGTGATCAACCGTTTGCTCGACGGCGGCGAACGGGCCTTCGAAGACGGCATCACCGCCTCGAAATACCAGGAGGTGGCCAAGGTGTCCAAGGCCACGGCGACGCGCCACCTCGCCGACCTTCTTGAGAAGAGGTTGCTGGTGCAATTGCCCGGCGGGGGAAGCAAGACGCGCTATCGGGTCGCTTGCTAAAGCACTGCCAGCGCTACGGGGCCAGAGTCACAAAGACTCTGACCCCTAATGAGCTGGCGGGTGCGCAGGGCCTGGGCCCAGTGGGGTGCCTGGGTGCATTCTTCTCGCATGCGCTCGATCTCCGATTTCCAGCGCCCCAGGTCTTCGCACGAACGCGCGGCTTTCAGTACCTGATGCACGAGGTCGTTGCGGCGTCCACGTATACGCTTCAGGCGCCGGAGCCAGCGGCGGAATTCCACCAGCGTCGTGTCGCGCCGGTTATACAGGCCTTGCACCAACTCGTTGAGAATCGCTATTTGGTTGGTGAAGTTAAGCCTACGTAGTACTGGCCCAGAAGCGATGGGACTGGCTTCGGGAAGACAGGCGGTGATGCAAGATTCCAGGCACGCCTCGATGCGTGCGGAAAGCACCATGACTTCGCCGACTACAACGTAGATTTCGTTTTCTTCCATGACTGACATCGACACTCCGGGCGGTGCGCCACCCTCGCGATGAGGGTGGCGGCGTGCCGGGTTCGAAAAACCGTAAAAGAGGGAAAACGGCTCGGGATAAACCCGCGCCGGCACAAAGTTCGGTAGCCCTTTTCTATCGCAGCTTGCTCAATCTGCTACTCGATCAAGTGCGAACAATGCCAATGCCCAACGCGGCAAGCTCGTTGGTGGCCGATGCCGGTGTATCGCGCTCCACCACGACGGTCGTGGCCATCGTGGCCGGCCCGATCACGAAGGGCGAGGCGGCGTTGATCTTTTCGCGCGAGGCCAGCACCACCACTTCGGCCGCGCGCGCGGCGAAGGCGCGCTTCACCAGCGCTTCTTCCAGGTCGCCGGTGCTCAGGCCCGCGTCGGCGTGAATGCCAGTGACGCCCATGAAGTAGAAGTCCGCGCGGATGTCAGCGATCGCCTGGATGGTGGCGGCGCCTACCGACACCATCGAATGCTTGAAGAGGCGGCCACCGATCATCACCACCTCGACGTGCGGGTGGTTCATC
>NZ_DATHFX010000428.1:0-3253 GCF_035317885.1 Pinirhizobacter sp. | reverse complement strand
TAAAGACCGCGACGGGGCCGCCGATACCGTGGGGGACAACCACTCACCCCATGCAGGAACTTGCGACGGTGATCATCCAACCCACCACGATCGCCGCCCAGGTCTGGGCCGGCGCTGCCGCGAGCAGCGTCGGTGAAGCCCTGCGCCTTGGCGCGGTGATGCAGGCGCAGTTGCTGGGATTGAACGACGAGGGACTGCTGGTGCTGCAGATCGCCGGCATAACGGTGGAGGCCGATCCGACTTCGGTATCGTTGCCCTCGCAATTCACCGTGCGCGTGGCAAGCAACGGCCCCCTGCCCCAGCTCGAAGTGGTGCTCGATGCCGCCAACGACGAGGTGCTGATGCAGGCCCTGCGCGACCGGCTGCCGCAACAGGCAGGCTACGCGCCCTTGCTCGGCACCCTCGATGCGCTCTCGCGTCGTCCCGCTTCAAGGAATTTACCGCCGGAACTGCGTACGGCGCTGGCGAACCTCGAACAGGCCATCCCCACGCCAGATGAACTTTCCGTGCCGGACAAACTGCAGCAGGCCATTGCCCGCAGCGGCCTGTTCTTCGAATCGACCCTGCTTGACGAAGCCCGCGGGCAGGACGGCGGTGCGCCGGTGAACAGCGGGACACCATCGGGAACGCCGGCCGGCACGCCGCAGGGCACGAGTGTCAACGCCGGTCCCGCGCCAAGCCTCGGTCAGGCGCTCGGCCAATCCCTTGGCCGCTCGCTTGGGCAGCTGCTGGGACAGGGTCCGGGAACGACCAGCGGGACACCGGGCCGCCAGGCCGATACGCCGGTAACGCGACCGGCACCGCTGCCACTGCCAAACGGGGCGGCACCCGCAGGCGAAGGCGACGACTGGAAGGCCGCCTTGCTCAAGGTCGTGGCCGCGCTCGCGCGGCAACCGGTACTCGGCACCCGCGTGGCCGCACAGGATGCGCAGGAAGTGCCTCCGCCACTGCGGCAGCGCGCGCTGCTGACGCAGGCGCGGGTGGTGGTGGATGCCGAGACCGACCTCGACAGCCTGGTCGAAAACCTGCGCGCGAACGTGCGCGGTGCAGTGGCCCGGCTGGAAGTGAGCCAGCTCGAATCGCAACCGCAAGCCAATGCGTGGATGCTCGAACTCCCGGTTCGCGGCGTGCGTGGTTACGACGTGCTCCAGTTGAAAGTTGAACGCGAACCCGTCGCACCGGGAGAATCCTCCGGCGACAGCTGGACGCTAGGCTTCACCATCGACCTTCCCAGTCTCGGACCCCTGCAAGGCGACATCCACTTGCGTGGTTCGCGGGCGACGGTGCGATTGCATGCACAGTTCGAACTGGCCGTGCGCCAGCTCGAGGCGCAGGCACCGAAGCTTCACCGCCTCATCGAGGATGCCGGCATGCAGGTGGAGCACCTGGCCATCGTGCAAGGCCTGCCTCAGGTGGCAAGCCAGCGTAGTGCTGTATTCCTGCAGGCCACGGCATGACCCAGGCCCTGCCCTCGCCACGGCGCAAGGTAACGCTTCGCCTGTCCAGTTCCACGCGCACGACCGCATCGCAGAAACTCGCAGCGGAGGACGTGGAGGCCATGCTGGCGCGTGCCCACGCTCGGGGGCTGGCACCGAACGTCGATCCGCAGGTGGCCGCCGTGCTCGCCGCGGTGCGGCTTCGCGAGGATATTCCCGACCAGCTTTACGTATTGCTGGCCGCGGTGCTCGGCGCCATCCACGGCGCCGGCGAAGACTAGGCAGCAAGTACGGTCAAACGCGGATGGCGGGCCCTGGGCTAACCTTCGCCCGAATCCTGCCAACGCGAAAAAGACCAAGCATGGGTGCCGCCCGGAAAGCCCTCTGGTACATCGAAAGCCACTACGAGCAAGACCTCGCCCTGGCTGACATCTCACAGGTGGTGGGCGTTTCGCCGTTCCATCTCTCGCGCCTGTTCCAGGCCAGCACCGGCAGCCCGATCGTGCGCTACCTGCGTGGGCGCCGCCTGAGCGAGGCGGCGCGAAAGCTTGCCGCCGGAGCCAGCGACATCCTTGATGTGGCGCTTGCCGCGGGTTATTCATCCCATGGTGCATTTACCCGTGCCTTCGGCGAACAGTTCGGCCGCACCCCCGAAGATGTGCGTGAGCGAGGCCTGGACGGCCTGCGGCTGGTGGATGCGGTCAAGCTGGACGATGCATCCACGGCCTGTGCACAGGAGCCACGCCTGGCCGACGCCGATACCTTGCTGGTCGCGGGCATCGGCGCGCGCCACCGCGGCCCGTCGGTGGCGTCGATTCCCTCGCAGTGGCAGCGGCTGCTGGGCGAATGCCAGGGTGCCGGGCCGATCGCCTATGGCGTGTGCTGCAACAGCGACGAGGATGGCAATTTCGACTACATCGCAGGCCACGCCGTGCCGTCGTTCTCGAATGTCCGCGGGGGATGGCAAACCGTGCGCATACCGGCCCGGCGCTACGTGGTGGGCTGGCACGAGGGGCACATCAGCAGCATCCGTTCCACCTGGTACTGGCTGTTGAACGACTACCTGCCCAACTCGGGCCTCACTCTCGCCGATGCGCCGGAACTCGAGCGCTACGACGAGCGCTTCGACGACACCACGGGTAACGGCGGCGTTGAGATCTGGCTGCCGCTGAACTGAGTCAATCCACATTGAAGGGAATTTAAGATGCGATCAATGGTTCGATGGCTGGCCCTGGCGTTCTTCGTCGTGGGCGTACCAATGGCCGCCTGTGCGCAGCCTTCAACGCCGGTCGGCGAACGCCACGGCACCACGCACATGCCCAGCGCCGCCGTGCGCGATGCCGCCCACCGTGATGTCGTGCGCTACACCGTGTGGTACCCGGCAGCCGCGGACTCGAAGGAAACATCGATTACCGTGGGACCGCCCGGCGCGCCCTTGTTCAATGTCGGTGCCGCGGCTGCGGACGCCGCCATCGCCAGCGGCAGGTTTCCCACCCTGTTGCTGTCGCACGGCAACGGCGGCACCGCACGGATCATGGGCTGGTTCGGCATCGCCATGGCGCGCGCCGGCTACGTGGTGATCGCCGTGGACCATCCGGGTAACAACGGCATGGATGAAATGACAGTAGCGGGAAGTACGCTGATCTGGGAACGCGCCGAAGACCTCAAGGCCGCGTTGAAAGCCGTATTGACCGATCCCGCCCTGGCACCGCACGTGGATACAGGGCGACTGGGCGCTGCGGGTTTCTCGGCCGGGGGATTTGCAGCCCTTGCCGCCGCCGGCGCCCGCGTGGACGTGGACCACTTCATTGCCTTCT
>NZ_DATHFX010000427.1:0-4874 GCF_035317885.1 Pinirhizobacter sp. | reverse complement strand
CACGCCCAGGGCGGTCATGTCCTGGCGGTAGGCTTCGGCGAAGCGGTCGGTGATCTGGCTGATCGGCACGCCGGCGGCGGCCGCGGCGGCGTTGATCTTGTCGTCCACGTCTGTAATGTTTCGGGCGAACACCAGCCCGGGGAAATGGCGGCGCAGCAGGCGCGCCAGCACGTCGAACACCACGGCGGGGCGGGCATTGCCGATGTGGACGTAGTCGTAGACGGTGGGACCGCACAGGTACATCGTCACCCGTTCAGGAGCGGCCGGGACGAACACGTCGTTTCGGCGGGTGAGGGTGTTGTGCAGGGTTATCGGCATGGACGCTTCCGGGCGGGTTTCAAAGCCAGCCGGACATGGTAGCAAGGCGCCGGCAGGCTGGTCATATTCTAAGCCTCGATTCAGCGTGAACCGACGAAAATACGTCCATGCGCAGGCCCTGCGCCTTTTTTCGGAGACCGCTCGAATGTCCCGTTTCGTCCTTCCAGCCCTGTTGCTTGCCTTTGCGACCACGGGGGCCTTCGCGCAGGACGGCCGCTATGGTCCCCCGCCGCCCCCGCCGTCGGGCGACGCCGATAACGCACATTTCGGTTGGGCCGACGTGCTCCGCGTGGATCCGGTCTACGGCATCGCCCGCACCGAAACCCCGCGCCAGGAATGCTACGACCAGCAAGTCACCACCCAAAGCCGCGGCACCGGCAGTGCAGCGGGCACCATCCTGGGTGCGGTGGTCGGTGGCGTCCTGGGCAACACCATCGGCAAGGGTGACGGCCGCAAGGCTGCCACGGTGGCCGGCGCGGTCGCCGGCGGTGCCGTCGGCAACGCCGCCAGCCGTGGTCCGGATGGCAGCTATACCAGCACCCAGACCACCTGCCGCGATGTGCGCGCCGTGTCCGAGCAGCGCCGCATCATGGGCTACGACGTCGAGTACCGTTATCGGGGCGAGGTCTACAATTCGCGCCTGGCCTATGACCCGGGCGAGCGCCTCCGGGTCCGCGTCTCGGTCTCCCCGGCCGATTGATCCTTGCAGAAGAAGCCGCCCCCGGGGCGGCTTCTTTCTTCTTGCGCATCGCACCAAACCCGGTCATTATTGCCGTTCACCTTCCGGAATCCCCATGTCCGCAGCCGTCTATACCGCCGAAGTCCTCACCAGCGCCCGCATGGCCGCCGGGATGACCTCGCGTGCTCGTCGACCGCTGATCGAACATGGCGCCGGGTAGGCTGTCGCACGCGTTTCATGCGCTTCGACTAATAAACCCGGCCACCGTGCCGGGTTTTTTCGTTTTCGTCCCGCGCTTTGCCCCTTCCTGGAACCCATGATGACCGTCCGCCATTTTCTTACCACGCAGGATTACAGCCGCGCCGAGATCGACGCGCTGCTCGACCAGGCGGCTGCCTTCAAGCGCAGCAGGCAAGGCCGGCAGATGGCGGGGAAATCCATCGCCTTGATGTTCTTCAACCCCTCCATGCGCACCCGCACCAGCTTCGAGCTGGGCGCCTTCGAGCTGGGTGGGCATGCCATCGTGCTTGCGCCGGGCAAGGACGCCTGGCCCATCGAGTTCGAGGTGGGAACGCTGATGGATGGTGACACCGAGGAACACATCGCGGAGGTCGCCCGCGTGCTGTCGCGCTACGTGGACATGATCGCCGTGCGCGCCTTCCCCAAGTTCATCGACTGGAACGAAGACCGCAAAGACAAGGTGATCGCGGCCTTCGCCCGGTATGCCACGGTGCCGGTGGTGAACATGGAGACCATCACCCACCCCTGCCAGGAACTGGCCCACGCCATGGCCATGCGCGAGCATCTGGGTGATCTTTCGAAGAAGAAGTACGTACTCACCTGGACCTACCATCCCAAGCCGCTCAACACGGCGGTGGCGAACTCCGCGCTGCTGATCGCCACCAAGATGGGCATGGACGTCACGCTGCTTTGCCCCACGCCCGATTACATCCTGGACGAACGCTACATGGCCTTCGGCCGCGACAACGCCCAGGCCAACGGTGGCTCGCTGCGCGTGTCGCACGACATCGAAGAGGCCTACAGCGGCGCCCATGTCGTGTATGCCAAGAGCTGGGGCGCGATTCCGTTCTTCGGCCGCTGGGAAGAAGAAAAGGCCATTCGCGATGCCAACAAACACTTCATCGTGGACGAGGCGAAGATGGCGCTTACCGACAACGGGCTCTTCAGCCATTGCCTGCCGCTGCGCAGGAACGTCAAGGCGACCGACGCGGTGATGGATTCGCCCGCGTGCATCGCCATCGATGAGGCCGAGAACCGCCTGCACGTACAGAAGGCGGTGATGGCCTCGCTGCTGGCCGGGCACTGACCGCCCCATGTACACGCCCGCAGCCTTCGCTGAAAGCCGCGCCGATGTCGTGCACGCGCTTCTGCGTGCACATCCGTTCGCCACGGTGATCGTGCAGGGCGATGGCGGCTCCGTCGTCAATCACCTGCCGATGGAACTGGTGGATGGCAACCTGCACGGCCACGTGGCCCGCGGTAACGAACTGGCGTCATTCGACGGCGCCGCGGTGCTTGCGATCTTCCATGGGCCGGACGGCTACATCAGCCCGAACTGGTATCCCAGCAAGCACGAGACTGGTCGGGAAGTTCCTACCTGGAATTACGCCACCGCCCACGTGCATGGCCGCCTGCGCGTGACGCAGGATAAGACATGGTTGCGCGCCTTGCTCGATCGGCTGACCAACCGCTTCGAAGCCAGCGAACCCGCCCCGTGGCATGTGCACGACGCGCCGGCCGACCACATTGAAAAAATGCTCGGTGCGATCAGCGGCATCGAGATACTCGTCGAACGCATCGAGGCGAAGTACAAATTGAACCAGAACCATCCGCCGGCCAACCGTGCCGGCGTCATCGACGGGCTGCGCCGGCGCTGCGCGCCCGGAGACGCCGCGCTCGCCGATCTCATGACCTTTCACGTTTGAAAACTAAAATCCCCAGGACACATACCTACCCATGAGCAAAGACATCGTTCTCGCCTTCTCCGGCGGCCTCGACACCAGCTTCTGCGTGCCTTACCTGCAGGAGCGCGGCTGGGCCGTGCATACCGTGTTCGCCGACACCGGCGGCGTCGATGCCGATGAGCGTGCCTTCATCGAAGAGCGCGCGGCGGAGCTCAAGGTGGCCAGTCATCGCACCGTCGATGGCGGCCCGGCGATCTGGGAAGGCTTCGTCAAGCCATTCGTGCATGCCGGCGAGGGCTACCAGGGCCAGTACCCGCTGCTGGTATCCGATCGCTACCTGATCGTCGATGCGGCCATTGCCCGCGCCCAGGAACTGGGCACGCGCGCCATCGCCCACGGCTGCACCGGCATGGGGAACGACCAGGTCCGCTTCGACCTCGCCGTGAAGGCGCTGGGCGACTACGAGATCGTCGCCCCGATCCGCGAAATCCAGAAGGAACACACGCAGACCCGTGCCTACGAGCAGGCCTATCTGGAAGAGCGCGGCTTCGAAGTACGCGCCAAGCAGAAGAGCTACACCATCAACGAGAACCTGCTGGGCGTTACCCTTTCCGGCGGCGAGATCGACCACTGGAAGGAACCGGGCGAGGGCGCCCGCGGCTGGTGCAAGCCGCGCGCCGAATGGCCTTCCGAAGCATTGAAGGTGACGATCGGATTCGAGAAGGGCGAGGCGGTTTCCATCGACGGGCAGAAGCTCCCCGGCGCGAAGCTGCTGGCGAAGTTGAATGCGCTGTTCGCCCCCTACGGCGTGGGCCGCGGCATGTATACCGGCGACACCACCATTGGCCTGAAGGGCCGCATCGTCTATGAAGCACCGGGGCTCATCAGCCTGCTGGCGGCGCATCGCGCGCTGGAAGAAGCCGTGCTGACCAAGCAGCAGAACCGTTTCAAGCCGGAAGTCGCCCGCAAGTGGGTGGAAGTGGTGTACGAAGGCTTCTTCCACGATCCGATCAAGACGGACCTGGAAGCGTACCTGGCATCCAGCCAGGCGTGCGTGACTGGCGAAGTGGTGCTGCAAACCTCTGGTGCGCAGGTAACCGCCGTGGAAATCCGCTCGGCGCATATCCTCAACGCCAAGGGCGCCACCTATGCCCAGTCGGCCGACTGGGGCGTGGCCGAGGCCGAAGGCTTCATCAAGCTCTTCGGCATGAGCTCCACCCTCTGGGCCGAAGTGAACCGATGAGCACCGTCGACACCACCATCGACGGCGCGGGGCTGCTGAAGGCCACACTCGGGCACTTGCGTGCGTTGGTGAGCCACGACACGCGCAATCCGCCCCGCGAGATCGGCACCGGCGGCATCTTCGATTACCTGCGCGATCAGCTGCAGGGTTTCGACGTAGCCGTTACCGATTACGGCGCGGGCGCGGTCACCCTGTTTGCCACGCGGGGAAATCCGAAGTACCTGTTCAATGTGCACCTGGATACGGTGCCTGATTCGCCGCACTGGACACAGGATCCGCACAGCTTGACGGTAACGGACGACCGCGCTGTGGGCCTGGGTGCCTGCGACATCAAGGGCGCCGCGGCGGCGCTCTTGGCCGTGGCCCAGGGATCGAAGGGCGACATGGCCATCCTGCTGTCCACGGATGAAGAAGCCAACGATGCGCGCTGCATCGACGGGTTCCTGAAATCCGGCCCCCGGTACGACGCCGTGATCGTCGCCGAGCCGACCCGCGGCGAGGCGGTGCTGGCCCACCGCGGCATCCACTCGGTGCAGATGCGCTTCAAGGGCCGCGCAGGGCATGCCTCGGGCGACCAGCAGCCCAGCGACAGCGCCTTGCACCAGGCCATCCGCTGGGGTGCCGCCGCGCTGGACTTCCAGCAAGCCCAGTCGCACGAGCGTTTCGGTGGCTTGACGGGCCTGCGCTTCAACATCGGCAAGGTCGAGGG
>NZ_DATHFX010000426.1:0-3180 GCF_035317885.1 Pinirhizobacter sp. | reverse complement strand
CCCCGCGTACCTCGGCGCTGGCCAGGAACCGCTCGAAGAGGTCGGTGATCGCTGGCCGGGTTTCGTCGAGGTGGAGGTCGGCGATGAATAGCGTGGTCATGCTTTCTTCTTCGGCGTTGCCGGAGCCTTCACGGGGGTCTTTGCCGGTGGCGTGGCCGCGGCGCTGGTTGCTGGCGCCGGCGCGGACTTCGGTGCGGATTTTTCCTCGCCCACCACGTTGGCGCCGTCGATCACCACCAGCGGGTTGGGAACGTCGTTGACGAAGGGACCCAATGCACGCGTGGGGAGCCCCGCCATTTTGTCGACCACGTTCATGCCTTCGACCACCTTGCCGAACACCGCGTAGCCCCAGGTCAGCCCGCTCTGGTTGCCGGCGTAGTCCAGGCGACGGTTGTCCACCAGGTTGATGAAAAACTGCGCGGTACCGGAGGCCGGGTCCGCGCCGCGGGCCACGGCGACCGTGCCACGGAGGTTGGACAGGCCGTTGTCCGCTTCGCTGGCGATGGCGGCACGGGTGCGCTTTTGCTGCAAGTCGCGGGTGTAGATGCCGCCCTGTACCAGGTAACCGTTGACGACGCGATGGAACACGGTGCCTGCGTAGAAGTCGTCGCGTACGTACTGCAGGAAATTGGCCACGCTCTTGGGGGCCTTGTCCGGGAACAGTTCCAGCGTGATGTCGCCCTGGCTTGTGTGCAGTACCACGCGGGGATGCGCCTCGGCGGCGGGCGCTTCGGGCTTGGCCGCCTGGCCGAGGGCCAGGGCCGGGAGGACGAGTAGGGCGAAGGCAGCCAGGTATCGGGTCATCGGCACATGATACCGCCGCCGGCCGGGTCGCGCGCCCCGGGGCGCGGCCGTCAGTAAGTGATCAGTTCAAGTTCCAGGCCGAGGTCGGCCATCGGGCCCTTTTCCTGTTCGAGGTCTGCTTCGGTAAGCGGGTGTTCGTCGAGCCATTCGGCGGGCAGCGCCAGGCGCAGCCTGGTACGGGTGGCGGCAAGCTTCAGCGGCGGCATCGGCTCGGCGCGGCGCGAGCGGCGGAACAGCACGGCCAGCCGCAACAGTGCGGTGGCATACCGGGCCAGCGCGCGATGCCGCGTGGGCAGCGCCATCAACAGGGCCTTGTCGGGCTTGCGCCGGTGGCATTCGACGATGGCCGCCAGCAGCTGTTGTTCCTGCCTGGAGAAACCGGCGAGATCCGCATTGCGCAGGATGTACCCGCCGTGGCGATGGTGCTGGCTGTGTGCGATGGCCAGGCCCAGTTCGTGCACGCGGCCGGCCCACGACAGCCATTCGCGGGCGTCCGTGTCGAGTTTCCATGCCTTGGCAACCTGGTCGAACAGGGCCAGCGCCGTGGTTTCCACGCGGCGCATGTGCGCCCGATCCACGCCATAGCGCGCGGCCAGCGCATCGATACTGCCGGCACGCGGGTCACTGCCGCCGGCGCGGCCGATAAGGTCCCAAAGCAGGCCCTCGCGCATGGAGCTTGCGCATACTTGCATGCCCGTGATGCCCAGGGCTTCGAAAGCGGCCTCGAAGATCACCACGCCCCCCACGAACACGCCGGTGCGGTCTTCGGCGAGGCCAGGCAGCTTCAGTGTCTGGATCGAGCCTTGCGCCAGCAGAGCCTCGCGGATGCCTGCAAGCGCCGCCGGGGTGATGGCATCGTCCGTCAGGCCCATGGCCTGGGCCACGGCGCCGATCGCCTTGGCGGTGCCCGACGAACCATAGGCATTGGCCCAGCCTGCTTCGCGGTACTCCTCGGCGAACTGTTGCAGCAGCACGCCGATCTCGCGGCGGGCGCGTTGCCAGCGCTTGCGCGTGATCTTGCCACCGGGGAAAAAGCGCAAGGTGGAGGCAATGCAGCCCACCTGCACGCTCTCGGTGTATTCGGGGGAGACATGCCGCCCGATGATGAATTCCGTGCTGCCGCCGCCGACGTCGATCACCAGCCGGTTATCGCGCGAGACAGGCAGGTCGTGCGCGGCGCCGAGGAAGATCAAGCGGCCCTCCTCGCGGCCGGAGACGATTTCCACCGGCGTGCCCAGTGCCACTTCGGCTGCGGCAAGGAAGGCATGCGGGGAGGCCAGGCGGCGTACGGTATTGGTGGCTACGGCGCGCACGCGGGCGCCGGGCAGGCCCGCGATGCGCTGGCCGAAGCGGGCAAGGCTCGCCAGCGCGGCGGCACGATGGCCGGCATCGAGGGTGCCATCGGCGCGCAGGCCCGCCGCCATGCGCACCGTGTCACGCAGTCGATCGATCACCCTGGGCTCGCCATGCTCGAACCGGGCCACCACCATGTGGAAGCTGTTCGAACCCAGGTCGATCGCCGCCAACACTTCACCCTCGGCGATCTGCGGCCTGGCAGCCGCCGCCGTGCGCGCGGCCGACAGGCCGCCACGATATGCCCTACCCACAAAGCTTCTCCAACAAGTATTGCTGTGCATTGTGCGGCGGATCGTCGCCCGGTTCGCTGCGCGTGTAATGGCCATCTTTGCCCAACAACCAGGCCTGGGTGTTGTCGCGAAGGTAGTTGTCGAGGGTTTCCTGGTACACGCGGGCAGCCAGTTCGGGATCCAGGATTGGCACGGCGATCTCGATCCGCCGGCGCAGGTTGCGCTCCATCCAGTCGGCGCTGGCGGTGTAGATCTCAGGCTCGCCGGCATTGCCGAACCAATAGATGCGGCTGTGCTCCAGGAAACGGCCGACGATGGAACGCACGCGGATGTTCTCGGAGACTCCCTTCACCCCGGGCCGCAGGGTACACGCTCCGCGGATCACCAGGTCCACCTGCACACCCGCCATCGAGGCGCGGTAAAGCGCCTTCACCACCTGCGCTTCGTTCAGGGCGTTGAGCTTGGCCACGATGCGGCCGCCACGGCCTTCGCGGGCGTGGACGATCTCACGTTCGATCTTTTCCATCACCGAGCTGTACAAGGTGAAGGGCGAATGCAGCAGTTGCTTGAGCGCGATCATCGGGCCTAAGCCAGAGAGCTGCTGGAAGATCTTGTGGACGTCCTGCCCGATGTCCTCGCTGGAGGTCATCAGGCCGATGTCGGTGTATCCGCGGCTGTTGGCCTGGTGGTAGTTGCCGGTGGAGAGGTGAACATAACGGCGGAGCTTGTCGCCCTCGCGACGGATGATCAGCAACATCTTGGCGTGGGTCTTGTAGCCCACCACGCCATA
>NZ_DATHFX010000425.1:0-5144 GCF_035317885.1 Pinirhizobacter sp. | reverse complement strand
AATCTCTTCGGCGCCGTATCGCGCGTGCGCCACACCATGATGATGGCGATCCACCGGTATCTCACGGAACAGGGATTCATCTGGGTCAATACCCCAATCGTCACCACCTCCGATGCCGAGGGCGCCGGCGACATGTTCCGGCTGTCCACCCTGGACCTGGCCAACCTCCCCCGCGATGCGGAAGGCAGGATCGACTTCAAGAAGGATTTCTTCGGCCGGGAAGCATTCCTTACCGTGTCTGGGCAGCTCAATGTCGAGGCCTACGCCATGGCGATGAGCAAGGTGTACACCTTCGGCCCCACCTTCCGGGCCGAGAACTCCAACACCCCTCGCCATCTGGCTGAATTCTGGATGGTGGAACCGGAGTTCGCCTTCGCCGACCTCAACGACAACGCCGACCTCGCCGAGGGTTTCCTCAAGGCCATCTTCAAGACCATCCTGGAAGAGCGCGCCGACGACATGGCGTTTTTCGCCGAGCGCGTGCAGCCGGATGCCATTTCACGCCTGGAAGCCTTCATCAAGCAGCCGTTCGAGCGCATCGACTACACCGAAGCGGTGGAAATCCTGCGTAACTGCGGCCAGAAATTCGAGTATGCGGTGGCCTGGGGCGTGGATCTGCAGACCGAACACGAGCGCTACCTGGCCGAGAAGCACATCGGCCGGCCGGTGGTGGTGATGAACTATCCGGAGGCAATCAAGTCTTTCTATATGCGCCTGAACGACGACGAGCGCACGGTGGCGGCCATGGATGTGCTGGCACCGGGCATCGGCGAGATCATCGGGGGGGCCCAGCGCGAAGAGCGCGTGGACTACCTCGACCGGCGCATGGCGAAATTCGGCCTGGATGCAAATACCTACGCCTGGTACCGCGACCTGCGCCGCTACGGCACCGTTCCCCATGCCGGCTTTGGCCTGGGGTTCGAGCGCCTTCTGGTGTACGTGTGCGGCCTTTCCAACATCCGCGACGCCATTCCTTATCCACGTGCGGCAGGGAGTGCCGAGTTCTAGACCTCTTGATGCCCATGCGCCTACGATCGACCCACCTTGCCCTGATCACCGCGAGCCTGCTTGCCCTGGCCGGCTGCCATAGCATCGTGCCGCCGAACCTGCGCCCACCGGCGCAGGACCAGGAGGCGGGCCTGGATGCAGCGAAGAAGAAGCTCAACGACGCTTCGGCATGCTGCAGCACCTTTGCCGATTTCTCCTTCCAGGACATGCTGCCGCCGGAGCCCCGCCGTTTCGTCGTCAACGACTCAAGCCCGGTGGCCAACCTCAATGGCGACCGAAGCTACTTCCTGGCCTTCCGCCTGCCCACCACGGCGAAGCTGCCGTACAACATCGGCGTGAAGGCCGAACTCAACGGCCGCTGGATGCACTCGTCGTACCTCTTCGCACCCACCCTGGTGGTGCTCGATGAAGCCTTCCAGCCGATCGACTCGAAAGACGTCCAGCTTTGCGAATACATGGGCTGGACGTCCGAAACCAGCGGCGCCTTTGGCGAACTCAGCGTGCAGAGCGACAAGGCGCGGTACCTGGTGGTGTACACCTCGCCCAAGCAGTTGCAGGCGCAGACCTACTGGGAACAGTCGCCGGCAGCGTTCTCGGCCGAGGCCCCGGTGAAAATGACCACCGCGGGCAGCTTCAAGATCCCGCACGGGCCAGTCGGCGTGGTGTACGTAGGCATGCAGAACGACAGCTACCGCCGTGGGATCAAGAACGGCGTGTGCGACAAGACCCCGCAAGGCAACGGCGTGATCTCCACCTTGCGCGATACCATCCCGAAGATCCTCAAGGACGTCGGTTCATGAGCAACCCCGGCTCCGCCGCCCTGCTGCTGGCGCTCTATGGTGGCTTGCTGCTGGCCGGCGTGATCTGCTTCCTGCTGCATTTCATCGCCCAGTACCGCATCGCCAGCATCCTGCGCACGCATTACCCCGACCAGTGGCGCATCATCGCGGTGCCCGAAGAGGGCCGCGGCAATCCCCTGCGCACCTGGGCGCGCCTGCAGCACGTGCTGCGGTCGGCGGCCCCGGCACTGTTCGAGAACCGCCAGCTCAACCGCTGGCATGGCATCTGGAAGCTCACGCCCTGGCTCGCCTGGCCGTGCTGGCTGGCCGCGCTGGCGTTGCAGTACACCGCTCACTGACAATGGGCGGGTCACCGCCTTAAGCGAAGGAAGCGTCGATGGAGCTGGACCTTACCGGGCGTCATGCGCTCGTCTGCGGAGCGTCGCAAGGCATTGGACGCGCCATCGCGCATGAGCTGGCCCTGCTCGGCGTCACCGTCACCGCGCTGGCCCGTTCCGAAGCGGCCCTGGCCGATGTGGTCGCGGCCCTTCCCCGGCCGGCCGGCCAGCATCACAAGCATGCCGTGGCCGACATGGGCGACACCGAAGGCCTGCGCACGGTCGTGCAGTCCATCGTTGCTGCCGCACCGGTGCATGTGTTGATCAACAACTCCGGCGGACCGCCGGGCGGCCCGGCCCACGCGGCGTCCACCGACGCCTATGCCGATGTGTTCCGCCAGCACCTGATCGGCGGACAGGTGTTGCTCACCGCCGTACTGCCTGGCATGCGCGCCGCGCACTTCGGCCGCGTGGTGAACATCATCTCCACCTCGGTGAAGGAACCGCTGGCGAACCTTGGCGTGTCCAACACCGTGCGTGCGGCGGTGGCCGGCTGGGCAAAGACCCTCGCCGGTGAAATCGCCGCCGACGGCATCACGGTGAACAACGTGCTGCCGGGCTATACACGTACGCAGCGCCTTTCAGGCCTGGTCGAAGCCACCCAGCGCAGCAGCGGCAAGGATGCCGGCGAAATCGAACGCGGCATGCTGGCCCACGTGCCCGCCGGCCGCTTCGGCGAAGCCAGCGAAGTGGCCGCCGTGGTGGCATTCCTGTGCACGCCTGCGGCGGCCTACGTCAACGGCGTGAGCATCGCGGTGGATGGCGGCCGCACGCGGTCGCTGTCATGAGCGTCACGACGCTTGGCAACCTCATCGGCGGCCACGCGCGGGCGCCGAGCGAGGGTGCGTACCTGGACGTGTTCGAGCCCGCCACCGGAGGGGTCTTCGCACGCTGCCCGGCATCGACGCCGGCGGATGTGGATGATGCGGTAGCGGCGGCGAATAGCGCCGCCCCCGCTTGGGCCGCCACGCCGCTGGACGTTCGCGCCGCCATCCTGCATCGCCTTGCGGATCTCGTGGAGGGCGAACTGGAATCGTTCGCCGCCGCCGAATCGAAGGACAACGGCAAGCCGCTGTCGCTGGCGTGCAACCTGGACATCCCCCGCGCCGTGGCGAACCTCCGCTTCTTCGCCGCGGCCATCACCCAATGGAGCAGCGAAGCCCATCCGATGCCCGGCGGTACGCTGAACTACACACTGCGCCAGCCGCTGGGCGCGGTGGCCTGCATCAGCCCGTGGAACCTGCCGCTTTACCTCTTCACCTGGAAGATTGCACCGGCGCTCGCCGCGGGCAACACGGTGGTGGCCAAGCCGTCGGAAGTAACCCCATTCACCGCATGGATGCTCGGCGAACTCGCAGCCAAAGCCGGCCTTCCCGATGGCGTGCTCAATATCGTGCACGGCCATGGCGCCGACATCGGCGACCACCTGGTCGGCCACCCGGGCATCAAGGCCGTGTCCTTCACCGGAAGTACGCGCACGGGCCGTTCGATCGCCGCGATCACCGCGCCGTTGTTCCGCAAGACCTCGCTTGAACTGGGTGGCAAGAACGCCACCATCGTGTTCGACGACGCGCGGATCGACGATGCACGGCTGGACACCATCGTGCGTTCGGGGTTCGCCAACCAGGGCGAGATCTGCCTGTGCGGCTCACGGCTTCTGGTGCAGCGCTCCATCTACGACGGCTTTCGCCAACGCTATCTCGAACGCGTCCGCGCATTGACGGTGGGCGACCCGCTGCATGGCGATACCGACCTCGGCGCCCTGGTGTCGGCGGCGCACCATGGCAAGGTCACCGATGCAATCGCCACGGCGCGCGCGGAAGGCGGCACGGTGGCATGCGGCGGGAGCGCCGTGCAGCTCGATGGCCGATGCGCAGGCGGCTGGTTCATCGAACCCACGGTGATCGAAGGACTGGGCGCCGACACGGCCACCAACCGCCAGGAGATCTTCGGCCCCGTCGTCACGCTCATTCCCTTCGAGGATGAAGCCGACGCCATTGCGTTGACCAATACCAGCGACTACGGCCTTGCCGCTTCCCTCTGGACCGACGACCTCTCGCGGGCGCACCGGGTGTCCGCGCAACTTGCCACCGGCATCGTCTGGGTCAATTGCTGGATGCTGCGCGACCTGCGCACGCCCTTTGGCGGTGCCAGGCAGTCGGGACTGGGCCGCGAGGGCGGCGTGGAAGCCCTGAGGTTCTTTTCCGAAGCCAAGAACATCTGCATCGCCATGGAGTCCCCGCACGCATGAGTACCGTGAACACCCGCAACGCGCCAAAGCCCGTCGGCGCGTATCCGCACGCGCGGCGCGTGGGCAACCTGCTGTTCCTTTCAGGCGTAGGGCCCAGGCGGGCCGCAGACGATTCGGTTCCCGGGAATGTCGTCGATGAGCACGGCGCGCTGGTGTCCTACGACATCCAGGCCCAGTGCGAACAGGTATTTGCCAATGTGCAGGCCGTGCTCGAGGCCAGCGGCGCAACGCTCGCGAACCTGGTGGACATCACCGTGTATCTCACCGACATGACGCGCGACTTCGCCACCTACAACGCGGCCTACGCCAGGTTCTTTTCAGGCGTCGACGCCTGCCGCACGACGGTGGGCATCGATCGCCTGCCCACGCCGATCGCCATCGAGCTCAAATGCGTGGCCTGGCTCGACGGCGCCGCATAAGCAATGAAAACCCCCGGCCTTGCAGCCGGGGGTTCCACCGGTGAGGCGGTTCTATTACTTGCCGCTGGTGCTGGCGGAAGCTGCCGAATCGGCCTTGGCCGGAGCCTTGGCTTTGTGCTTCTTGTGCTTGGCGGGAGCGGTTGAAGAACTGGAACTGGCAGTGGTACCCGACTTGGCGGCGGCGTCCGCCTGCGGGGCGGCCAGCACGGCGCCCGAAAGGGCAAAACTCGCCACGAGGAGGGAAGCGATCGCAAGCTTGCGCATGATCTGAATGCCTTAAGTTGGAAGG
>NZ_DATHFX010000424.1:0-15772 GCF_035317885.1 Pinirhizobacter sp. | reverse complement strand
GCGTCGAGCGCGTGCTGGTGCTTGAGCACCGCCACTCTCACTTCGAAGAATTCATCCAGGTTGCTGCAGACGATGGCAAGGTAGCGCAGCCGTTCGAGCAGCGGCACCGCTGGGTCCTGCGCCTGGGCCAGTACGCGGAAGTTGAACTCCAGTGCCGCCAGCTCGCGATTGAGGTAAAGCGCGGGAGCATCGAGTGCCGGGGCGGCGGGTGTACGCGATCGTGGCATGGGTTGACGGTGGCCTGGCGATCCGTCGAGGATGAAAGATGCGGCGGAGGCTTGCAAGGGACGGCGCGAAATCGCGCCGGGCCATGGCTTTAGCTGGCCAGGCTTTCTTCGCCGCCGGGCGCCAGCAGCCGCTCGGCACCGAAGATCGCCGAGAACGTGGAGCCCTTGCCCGGTTCGCTTTCGATCTGCAGGCGGGCATGGTGCAGGTTCAGCACGTGCTTGACGATGGACAGGCCCAGCCCCGTACCGCCGCTATCGCGCGAGCGGCTCGACGACACGCGGTAGAACCGCTCGGTCAGCCGCGCCAGGTGGGTGGCCGGGATGCCGTAGCCTGAATCGGCCACGGAGAAGATCACCCCGGCGGCATGCGGCTCGAAGCGGATGTCGATGCGCCCGCCGGTGGGCGTGTAACGCACCGCATTGCTCACCAGGTTGGAGAACGCGCTGTGCAGGTCTTTCGATGAGCCGAGCAGGTCGCTCGCGGCGGTATGGGTGAGGGTGATCCGGTGCCTGCCCTGGCTCAGTGCCTCGGCCTCACGGCGCAGGGTGGCCAGCAGGGGCTCGATCGTTACGCGCTCGTCGGCGATGCGTTCCTGGGTTTCCAGGCGCGAGAGGGTGAGCAGGTCTTCGACGATCTGGCCCATGCGGCGCGACTGCACGCGCATTTCGCCCAACACCGGCGCGAGTTCCGGCACGTCTTCAGGATCGAGCAGTTCAAGATAGCCGTGGATGACCGTCAGTGGCGTGCGCAGTTCGTGCGAGACGTTGGCGACGAAGTCGCGGCGGATCTGCTCCAGGCGGGTCATGTGGCTGATATCGCGCACCAGCAACAGGCGCTGGCGGCTGCCGAACGGCAGCAGCGTGGCGGAGATATGCCGGTTCGCGTGGCCCGGGGCGGCGACATCGTTCAGCGGCTCGCGCCCTCCGTCGATCAGCCACTTGGCAAGATCGGTCGTCTGCAGGCACTCGCTGAGTATGCGGCCGCGGTCAGTGGGCCGGCGCAGGCCCAGGAGGTCTTCGGCGGCGTGGTTGAACCAACGCACATGCTGGGACTGGTCCATCAGCACGACCGCGTCGGGCAGGCTGCCGGCAGCACTGCGCAGGTCGCGCAGTTGGGAAGCAATACGGCGGGAGCGTGTCATCAGACGGTCATGCCTGGGATCGGTCGTTTGGCGAGGCGTGGCCATGATGGGATCGGTTCGATGACGGATCGAAGACAGCAGTGCGACGAATTGCGACAACGCGACGATGCCCGTGCCAACCAGCGCATTTCCCGTCGCCCAGCCCGCCAGCCCACCGGCCACTACGCCGGCGGCGGCCAGCAGAAGTGCCCGGCCAGAATGTGGGTGAAGGCGCATCGGTGCTCCAGTGGACGACATCAAGCCGTCACCATAGCTTGGACCGCACGCCTTTTGTCAGGGGCTGGCCGAAAACCGGTAGCCGGCGCCGCGCACGGTCTGCACCATGTCGTCCAGCTTCCAGGGTTCCAGTGTCTTGCGCAGGCGGCGGATGTGGACATCGACGGTGCGTTCTTCCACGTAGACGCTGCCGCCCCACACGTGGTCGAGCAACTGGGCGCGCGAGTACACGCGCTCAGGATGGGTCATGAAGAAGAACAGCAGGCGGTATTCGGTAGGGCCGATCGGTACCGGTTCCTCGGCGGCGTACACGCGGTGCGCCGGGCCGTCGATGCGCAGGCCGCCGATCTCCACCATGCCGGTGCCATCGTCACCCTGGCTGCGGCGAAGCACCGCCTTGATCCGCGCGACCAGCTCGCGCGTGGAGAAGGGCTTGATGACGTAGTCGTCCACCCCGGCTTCCAGCCCGTTCACCCGGTCCATTTCCTCGCCGCGCGCGGTGAGCATGATGATCGGGATCTCGCGGCTGAGTTCTTCCTTGCGGAGGCGCCGGGCCAGTTCCAGGCCGCTCATGCCCGGCAACATCCAGTCGAGCAGGATGAGGTCGGGCACGCGCTCGGAGATGGCCATCTGCGCCGCTCGCGCATCGGCGGCATGGACAGCGTCCATACCGGCCTTGCGCAGGGCGAAGGCGACCATGTCGCGTATCGAGGCTTCGTCTTCGACGATCAGGATGCGCTTATGCACGCGGGAGGCGCCTTAAGTGAAAGGGGGCTGTGACGCGGAGATTGCAGCGGGATTTTGTTACATCAAGATGACATTTACGAAAAATCCGTCCTGATGCTGTCATTGTTTCCCCACCGCTACCGTGCGCTGGCGCCCAGGCAGAAGTTTCCCATGCAGGCCTGGTCGGGCTTTTTGCCGGTTTCGCCCAGCTCCAACTGGTCGCGGCGTCCGTCCGGGTTGTCGTCGGTGGGGATCTTCCGCTTGCGCAGTTCCAGTACGAGGGGCGTGAGGTCGGCGATACGCGCCTGGATCCGCGAGCGCTCGTAGAAATCCAGGTTCGGCCGGTCCAGCAGCCGCTTGTATTGCTCCATGGCGTCGAACGGCCGTCCCGAGAGCGCTGCGGCGTCGGCGTAAGCTTCCTGGCCGCGCACGGTGTCGCCTGCCAGCTCGCTGGCGCGGGCGAACGCGCGGTACACGTCGGCATCGTCGCTGTTGTCCAGCAAGGGCTTGAGCATGGCCGCAGCCTTGCCGCCATCGGCCTTGCCGCCGCCCATCACCAGGGCATTGCCGTAGTCGATCGCCACCGCGCGGTTCCTTGGGCTGCGCTCGTGCAGATCCGCATAGATGTGCAGGGCGTCGGCACGCTGGTCGGCCACGCGCAGGGCGTCGGCCATGGCCAGGCGCAGCACGATGTCGTCGGGTGACTTGGCCAGGAGCGGCTTCAGTTCGGCCTGGGCCTGCTGGGGCCGGCCGCTGCGGGTGAGGGCCAGTGCCAGACCATAGTGGTTGGCCGGGGTATCGAAACCGGGCCGGTCCATGTTCTGTGCATACAGGGTGGCCTGCCGCCCGGCGTCGCCGCTGAGCACGCGGGCGCGTTCACGCATCAGCGCATAGATGCCGGTGTCGCCGTTGCCGTTGCCGCGCCGGATGGTGACGATGCGGGTGGGATCGGTCACGAACGGAATGGGCGCGGTGGACTTTTTCCAGGACGCAGGATCCAGCGTGGCCGTGGCCGGCCGCTGCGCCTGCTGGTCGATCAGCGTCTTGGCGCGGGCCTTGGCATCGCTGATGCGGTTGGCGGTCACCGGATGGCTTTGCAGGAGTTCGGGCAGGCTGTAGATGGATTCACCCTGGCCGGCGCGCATCGCGTCACTCATGCGCTCGAAGAAACTGGCCATCGCGTTGGGATCGTAGCCGGCGTTGGCAAGGGTCTGGATGCCGGTGCGGTCGGCCTCGGTTTCATCGGCGCGGGTGAAGTTGATCTGCTTTTGCATGATCAACCCCTGGCCGCCCATCAGCACGGCGGGCAGGGCGTCGCCGCTATGCGCCCCGGCGCCCGCGGCCAGCGCGCCCAGCAGTACCAGGGCCATCATGGGGCCTGCTTTCTTCGATTCCTCGAACGCGCGTACCAGGTGGTTCTGGGTTATGTGGCCAATTTCGTGGGCCATCACGCCAGCCAGCTCGCTTTCGCTGCGGGTGATGGTGACCAGCCCCGTGTTTACCGCGATGTAACCGCCGGGCAGGGCGAACGCATTGATGTCGTCGTCCTTGACCATGAAGAAGGTGTACTTCTGCTTGGGCTTGGCGCTGGCCGCCACCAACCGGTAGCCGATGTCCTGCAGCCAGCTCTCCAGCAAGGCATCGTCGACCACCAGGCCCAGGGCGCGCATCTGGCGCATCTGCTGGTTGCCGTAGTCGTCCTGTTCCTGGGGGCTTACCAGGGCATCGGCGGAACTTCCAAGCTCCGGCAGGCGCACGTCGTCCTGGGCACTGGCAAGGCAGGTGATGCCCGCGGCAAGCAGGGTGGCGAAGAGGCGGGCGAATCCCTTTTTCATGGCCGGAACATTAGCACTGGGCAACCCCTTTGGACCTTTCCACGGGCTGTCCAGTTCCCGCCCCGGGCTATTGCCCGGGGCCCGTTTGCCCCTATCTTTGCGCCATAGCCTTCACTGGAACCTGTATGAGCCAGCCCGACATCACCATCTACTCAACCGCCGTCTGCCCCTATTGCGTGGCGGCGAAGAACCTCTTGAAGTCCAAGAGCCTGGAGTGGAAGGAAATTCGCATCGATACCGACCCCGCCCAGAGGGACGACATGCTGGCCCGCAGCGGCGGCCGCCGTACCGTGCCGCAGATCTTCGTCGGCGAGAACCACGTGGGCGGTTACGACGACCTGGTGGCCGCCGACCGCAGCGGCAAGTTGTCGCAGCTCCTGGGTGCTGCCTGATGTCCGGGAACGAGCGGGTCAAGGAATTCACCGAGTTCCGCGAGCGGATGAACGAGCGCATCCTGGGGCAGGACAACCAGGTGGTACGCCGTTTCTTCGCCCTGGATACCCAGACCTACCGTGCCGGCGCCCTGGACGTGAAAACCAAGGAAATGCTCGGCCTGGTGGCATCGCTGGTGCTGCGTTGCGACGACTGCATCAGCTACCACGTTGCCCAGTGCAAGGAAGCCGGGGTGAATCGCGAGGAGTTCTTCGAGGTGTTCAGCGTGGGCCTGGTGGTGGGTGGTTCCATCGTCATTCCCCACCTGCGCCGCGGCGTGGATTTCCTGGACACGCTGGAGGCTGGCGAAGGCGACGCGGCGGCCTGCGCCGACCACGCTTAAGGGTCGGGCTCCAACGGGGTCCACGTGGCCGTTCCCTTGTGAGATGAGGGCGAAATCGCCGATAATTGGCTGATTTCATTCCCCGGGCAGGCGCCAGACGGCCCCGCCATCTCCAAGGAGTTTCCCCCCATGAGCAAGACGATTGCCGTGATCCCCGGCGACGGTATCGGCCCGGAGATCATGAACGCCACGCTGCGCGTGATCGACGCCCTCGACTGCGGCCTGTCGTATGAGTTCGCCGATGCCGGCGTGGTCGCCCTGGAAAAGCACGGCGACCTGCTGCCCCAGGCCACCATCGACCTCATCGCCAAGCACACCGTGGCGCTGAAGGGCCCCCTCACCACCCCGATCGGTGGTGGTTTCACCTCGATCAACGTCACGCTCCGCCGTCACTTCGACCTCTACGCCAACGTGCGCCCGGCGATCAGTTTCCCCGGCACCAAGGCGCGCTACGAGAACATCGACATCATCACGGTGCGCGAGAACACCGAGGGCGCGTACCTGGCCGAAGGCCAGACGCTCTCCGAAGACGGCCAGGTGGCGCAGTCGATCATTCGCAACACCCGCAAGGGTTCCGAGCGCATCGTGCGCTATGCCTTTGAAATGGCGCGCAGCAAGGGCCGCAAGAAGATCACGGCCGTGCACAAGGCCAACATCATGAAGACGTCGTCGGGCCTGTTCCTGAACGTCGCGCGTGAAGTAGCCAAGGAATACGCCGACATCGAGTTCAACGAGATGATCGTGGACAACACCTGCATGCAGCTGGTGATGAACCCGTACCAGTTCGACGTGATCGTCACCACCAACCTGTTCGGTGACATCCTGTCCGACCTTTGCGCCGGCCTCGTCGGCGGCCTTGGCCTTGCCCCGGGTGCGAACATTGGCAAGGACGCGGCCATCTTCGAGGCCGTGCACGGTTCGGCGCCGGACATTGCCGGCAAGAACATCGCCAACCCCTGCGCACTGCTGCTGGCCGCAGCGGACATGCTCGACCACCTGGACATGGTGGCCAAGGGCGCGCGCGTCCGCCAGGCCATCCGCGACACGATGGAAGCGCGCGACCGCGTCACGCCGGACATCGGAGGCACGGGCAGCACGGAAACCTTTGCCGACGCGATTGTCGAGCGCATTCGCGCCACGGCGTAATCCAGCCGCGGGTAAATGGTTGGGGGTCAGAGTTATAACTCTGACCCCGTCCCCGCTCTGACCCCGTCCCCGCTGGCGGCGTAATTTTCTGCGGCCAGCGCCCTGTGGCGTCGACGTACATGACTTAGGACCCCCGCAGGGAACGCTCGCGGCGAGTTACTCTCATGGCCTTGCCAACAGGTTCGGGGTCCCATGAAGCGCATCCTTTCCGCCGCCACCGCGGCCATCGTCCTGGCCGGTGCCGCGCAGGCACAGACCGCAACCTACGATCCGCGCGAGGCCTTCGCGCCCTTCATCTATCCGAACCCGCCTGGTGAGACGCGTTCGCCCGCCGGCGTGCCGGGGCATGCGTTCTGGCAGAACCGCGCCGATTACCAGATCCACGCCGCGCTCGATCCGGTGGCCAACACGCTCGATGGCAAGGTCGCCATCGACTACACCAACAACAGTCCCGAGGCGCTCGACGTGCTCTGGCTGCAGGTGGAACAGAACCGCTTCCGCGAGGACGCCCGCGGGAATTTCACCTCGGGGCGCGCCACCCGGCAGCACACCGACGGCTACCGCTTCACTTCGGTGAAGGTGGATGACGGTCACGGCGCGAAGGACGTCAAGTACATCATCGCCGATACCCGCATGCAGCTGGTGCTTCCCGAGGCGCTGAAGGCGCGTGGCGGCAAGCTCAAGATCCTCATCGATTACAACTACGTGTTGCCAGGCAACTTCGGCGGGCGCACGGGCTTCGACCCCAGCAAGAACGGCAACATCTACGAGATGGCGCAGTGGTACCCGCGCATGGCGGTGTACGACGACCTGCGCGGATGGGACACCGCGCCCTACCTCAACAGCGAGTTTTATCTCGAGTACGGGAATTTCGACTACTTCGTCACTGTTCCCTGGAACATGATCGTCGCCGGTTCAGGCGAGCTGCAGAACCCGGAGGAAGTACTTACCGCCGCCCAGCGTGAACGCCTGGCCAAGGCGAAGCAGAGCGATGCGACGGTGATGATCCGCACGCCAGAGGAGGTGACCCAGCCATCAAGCCGTCCGAAGCAGTCGGGTACGCTCACCTGGCATTTCAAGATGGCCAATTCCCGCGACGTCGCCTTCGGAGCCTCCACCGCCTACGTGTGGGACGCCGCGCGCATCAACCTGCCGCAAGGCAAGACAGCGCTGGCCATGAGCGTGTATCCGGTAGAGAGCGCCACCCCGGCACTGTGGGGCCGCAGCACCGAATTCATGAAATCGTCGGTGGAGTACTTCTCGCGCCAGTGGTACCCGTATCCGTATCCCGTGGCGATCAACGAGGGTGGCTCGGCGGCCAGCGGCATGGAATACCCCGGCATCGTCTTCGATCCGATGAAGGCGCCGGCCAAGCCGCTGCAGATGGTCACCGCGCACGAGATCGGCCACACATGGTTCCCGATGATCGTGGGCAGCAACGAGCGCCGCGATGCATGGATGGACGAGGGTTTCAACACGTTCATCGATGTCTACGAGGCCGACAACTTCAACCACGGGGAATTTGCACCCAAGCGCGACAGCGAATACGCGCCCAAGGGTGGGAACCCCGTGGATGAGATCCTGCCGCTGTTGGCGGACAAGGAAGCCCCGCCGCTGCTAATGGGCGCGGACATGGTCAAGGAGAAGTACCGCCACCCGGCCACGTACTTCAAGGCAGCACTGGGCCTGGTGTTGCTGCGCGAGGAAATTATCGGGCCTGCGCGTTTCGACCCGGCTTTCCGCAAGTACATTGCCGCATGGGCCTATAAGCATCCCTCGCCGTCGGATTTCTTCCGCCTGATGGAAAGCGAGACGGGCGAAGACCTCGGCTGGTTCTGGCGTGGCTGGTTCGAGCAGAACTGGCAGCTGGACCTGGCCGTGACCGGCATCGACGCGGGCAAGCATTCGGTGGGCATTGCCAATAACGACAAGCTGGTGATGCCCTCCACGCTGAAGGTGGACTTCACCGACGGCAGCAGCACCTCGATACGCGTGCCGGTGGAAACCTGGCAGCAGCATGTGACGTTCGATGTGCTGGTGCCCGGCGACAAGCCCATCCGCAGCGCCACCATCGATCCGGACCACAAGCTGCCCGACCGCGACCGCTCCAACAACGTGTTCCCGGCACGCTGATGAACGCCGCCGACCGTATTGAACTGCCTGGGGGATAGGCGGCCTTTTCGTGGTGCTTGGCCTGGTGTTCATTGCCGTCGACCGGGCATTGCCCTCCAAGGCGTGACAGGCGCTAACGCTTGTGGTCGATGTGCGTGACCTTGCCGTCGCGTATGTCGATGATGATGGTCCGGTTGCCTTCAATGAATTGCAGGCGCGAACCCTGGTACTGGGTTCGCGTTGCCTTGATGGCCGAGCGCGCTGCCGGCTTGCCCGCGACGGCCAACACCTTGGCCTCGGTATCGCCCACCACGATCAGGGCCGATCCAAACCGGACACTTTGCGCGGCATTGGCCACCGTGGGTACGGCGCTGCCCAGGAGCAACGCCAGGATAAGCATTCTTGCCAGGTGCACGGACGCATTCCTTCGTCATGGGAGGACGGATATCCCATCATGCCGTTGACCGTGTTGCCGTCGGCTTTCGCTGTTGTGTCGTGTCGGTTTATGCATTCAGTTGGTGGCCGGTTCCGCCCAGGGGTCGTAGCTGCCGAACCACCAGATGTGGCCTTCGGGGTCGGCCGCGGCATACCCGGCGCCGCCATAGGGCTTTTCCTCATACTCATCGACGATGCGCGCGCCGGCGGCCTTGGCGTGCTCGTAATGGGCACGGCAGTCGATCACCGTGACGCAGGCGCACTGCGTCTCCCGGCCGTCGATGTCATCGGGCTGTACCGACATCCGGCTATAGGGCGAATCGTCCTTGCGCACGGAGCCGAGCATGATCATGCCGTCGCCATAGGTAAGCTGGGCATGCATCACGCTGCCGTCGTCTCCCTCGTACACGGCATGGCGCTTGAAGTCGAAGGCCTTGCAGAGGAAATCGATGGCGGCATGGGCATCGCGGTAGCGCAGGCCGGGAATAATGGTGCTGGGCATGGTCGTCTCCTGATGGGATGGCTCAAGGCTAGCCGGGAATCGAAGTGGGCTCTTGTAGATTTTCCCGGTCAGTCCAGCGGTACGTGGCGTGAGTGGGGGCCGCGGCGGCGAAGATATTCGCCCGGCGTCATGCCGGCGAAGTGCCGGAATTCATGGACGAGATGGGACTGGTCCGCGTAGCCGCCATCGATGGCGACGGTTGCCCACTCGAACGCTTGCCCTGTGCCGATCGCATCGATCACGCCATGGAAGCGGCGCAGCCGTGCATAGCGTTTGGGCGTGAGCCCGACCTGGCGTCGGAACAGCAACCCCAGACGCTGCGACGACAGCCCGGTCGCCCGGACAATGTCGCCGATGCGCGCTAGCGCCGGGTCCAGGTCAAGCATGCCCGCGGCAGCCTGGACCGCAGAATCCAGTTGCACGCGGCCTAATCGCGACTCCAGCCAGGATTGCACCAGCGCCACGCGCGTGGCGGGGGAAGTTTCATGCAACAGGCGCTCGCGCAGCGCAACGACTTTGGGCCCTGCTACCGCATCGAGCGGGATGTCCCGGTCGGCCAGGGCATCAAGGTCGGTGCCGAACAGGGGCCATGCACCGCCAGGGCGGAAATTCACCCCCATCACCCGTACCTGCTCGGCCGTGTCGATGACGAAGCTGCGTGTGAAGGGCCCGGAGATCACGCTGCCGGGAAGACGCGCGCAGGGGCCGTCCTCGCTGGCGTAAAGACGTGTTTCATCCTCGGCAAGGTTGATGATCAGCGAAGCGGTGGGCAGCGGCAGGATGCGGTCGAAGGAGTGCCCCGGGGCCGGGAGATCCCAGTCCCAGATCGCCTCGACCAGCGCGGCAAGCGGCGGCGGTGGGGTGATGCGAAGGAAACCCATGGGCACGCATGTCCTGTGGACGGCTTCTTGAGCCAGAGAATACCCCGCCGGGCTTCCCGGGGCAGTTACAATGGCACCAATGTTCCGCTGGTTCGAATCCCTGATCGACATCTTCCGCGAGGCGCCCGACCAGGTGCCGCCGAAGACCGTCGTGCGCTTCTATGCATACTACCTGCGCCAGGTATGGAAGATATTTGCTGCAGCGCTGGTGCTGGGCCTGCTGGTGGCCTTCGTGGAAGTGGCGCTGTTCGACTTCCTCGGCCGCATCGTCGACATGGCGGGCAAGACCCCGGCAAAAGATTTCTTCCGCATCCACGGCCGCGCCCTGGCGTGGATGGCGTTGGTGACGCTGGTACTGCGGCCGCTCTTCATCTTCCTGCACGACCTGCTGGTCAACCAGACGCTCACGCCGGGCTTCACCAACATGATGCGCTGGCAGCACCATCGCTACGTGCTCAAGCAAAGCCTGGGTTTCTTCCAGAATGACTTCGCCGGCCGCATCGCCCAGCGCATCCTGCAGACGGGCGCTTCGCTGCGCACCTCGGCAGTGCAGGTGGTCGACGCCATCTGGTATGTCACGGTTTACGCAGGCACCGCCATCTACCTGTTCGCCCGCGCCGACGTGTGGCTTGCGATCCCGCTGGTGGTATGGATCGCCTTCTATGTGGCCATGCTGCGATTTTTCGTACCACGGGTGAAGGAGCGTTCCTGGCGTGCGTCGGAGGCCCGGTCGAAGCTGATGGGGCGCATCGTCGACGGTTACAGCAACGTGCTGACGCTCAAGCTGTTCGCCCACACCCATCGCGAGGAAGGCTACGCGAAGGAAGCCCTGGACGAACTCACCGGCAAGATCCGGCGCTCCTCGCGCATGGTCACCTCGATGGATGCATCCATCACCACGCTCAATGGTTTCCTGATCGCCGCCACCACGGGCCTGGCCTTGTGGCTGTGGGTACGTGGCGCGGTATCGGTAGGCGAGGTGGCGCTGGCGGTGGGCCTGGTGATCCGCATCAACAACATGTCCGGCTGGATCATGTGGGTGGTCAACGGCATCTTCGAGGACGTCGGCACGGTGCAGGACGGCATCACCACCATCGCGCAGGAGCGCACCGTGGTCGATCGCGCGGACGCTGTGCCGCTGCACGTCACCCAGGGTGGCATCCGCTTCGACCGCGTTAGCTTCCACTATGGCAAGCAGGGCGGCGTCATCGAAGGCCTCGACCTGGATATCCGGCCCGGCGAGAAAATCGGCCTGGTGGGCCCTTCCGGCGCCGGCAAGTCGACCACGGTGAACGTGCTGCTGCGCCTGTACGACCTGGAAAGCGGGCATATCCTCATCGATGGCCAGGATATCGCGCGCGTCGAGCAGGAAAGCCTGCGCTCACAGATCGGCGTGGTGACCCAGGACACCTCGCTGCTGCACCGATCCATCCGCGACAACATCCTTTACGGCCGCCCCGACGCCACCGAAGCACAACTGCGCGAGGCCGTGCGCAAGGCGCGCGCCGATGAATTCATCCCCAATTTGAATGATGGCGAAGGCCGCACCGGGTACGACGCGCACGTCGGCGAGCGTGGCGTGAAACTGTCCGGCGGCCAGCGCCAGCGCATCGCCATCGCCCGCGTGCTGCTGAAGGACGCGCCGATCCTCGTGCTCGACGAAGCTACATCAGCCCTCGATTCCGAAGCGGAGGCGGCGATCCAGGAGAGCCTGGAAACGCTGATGGAAGGCAAGACGGTGATCGCCATCGCCCATCGCCTGTCCACCATCGCGCGCATGGATCGCCTGATCGTGATGGAGCAGGGCAAGGTGGTGGAAACCGGCACCCATGCCGAGCTGGTGGAAAGCGGTGGTTTGTATGCACGCCTGTGGGCGCACCAGACCGGCGGGTTCGTCGGGGTGGAGTGACCCCTCGTCAGTTGAATGCCCGCACGTGGCCCGATGCGATGGCCCGGAAACCTTCTGAAACCATGTCATTCGACGCCACAGCCGCCCAGAAGGCGCGCGCGGCGTCGATGGTCCAGTGATGGCCGTCGGGGGCTGGACGGAAGCCGCGGTCGATGATCTCGCCCTGGCTGGTGGGGCGATAAACCATCGGCAGCATGTCATAGAGGGGCGCCAGGGCGAACGGCGCCCGTTGGCCGAGCCACAGCGAGAGATTGCCCAGGTGCATGTCGCTGTTGCCGATCAGGTTGCCGAATCGTTGCAACTCGACCATGCGCCGGTGAGTGGCTTCATCCAGTAGTTGCTCGGCCAATAGCAGGTCCGCGGCGTCGGACCAGCGCGTCGATGCACAGCCCAATGAGGTGGCAAGGGAAAACAGTGAGGCGAGGGCGCGCCGACCACGTTCGCCGACTCGGTCGAAGCGAACCGATTCAAGGAAGGTGCGATTGCCCGCCTGGACGATGCACGTGTCGGCGGTCACCACGCCGGCCGCGCGCAGGCAGGTGTTGGCAAGGTGTTCGCAAACGAGCAGGTCCGACCAGCGTTGGCCGGACGGCGTGTCGGTAGGCGGTGAGAACTTCACCAGCATGTGCTGGGAGCTGCCGTCGGGCATGGTCAGTGCCATGCCGAACTTCGGCTGTTTTCCCGCTGCCGATGATCCCACGGGCTCGCCCTCCAGGGCCCGTTGCGCGGCTGCCATGTAAGCGCTCGCACGGTCGTTCCGCGGCGTGTGGATCCGCGGGCGATAGAGGCCGAAGCGCACTGCGGGTGGTTCACCCAGCAGGAAGTTTCCCGAAATGTCGTCGCCGGCAATGATGGCGCCGACCAGGGTGTCGTCATCGCCCCATGCCTGAGTGTCGGCGGGAAGTCCGCCCAGCAGATGAGCGCAATGCAAGGCGTAGGCGCGGCCCATGAAGCCTTGGGGACGCATGGCATCGAGGTACCAGGGCAGACCGTCGAAGATGCCGCGATCGCTGCCTGTTTGCAGGAGGAATTGCCATGGGCTGGCGGCATCGACGAACCAGCGATCTCCATGGAGGGCGTGCAGTGTTCCAGCGGTTGCCAGGCGGCCAGCCTCGTCGACCAGGTGAATAGGCCAATGCCGCCCGAAGCCTCGGACTTCGCGGGTTGCCACGTAGCGGGTGGCGCGGGCGGCGCCAAGCCGCAGGAGTGCCTCGCCCGCGTCACCAATCAGACGGACGGCCGAAGCGGGGCTCACGCCAAAGGCGTCGACAACTTGCGCGCTGGTGATAAAGGCGCGCTTCCGGGCGAATTCGGAAACAGTAGACGGGGTGTTCATGCGCTAAACATAACACGATTTATGATTCGATTTTTAGATAAAAATATGATCTAAAGCAATTAGTTATATCACACAACGATTCTATATTTGATTGGATATTGGTTCAATTATACCTGTCGTTCGATCCACGCCATAAAGGCCAGCGCCGCAGGGCTGGGCGCCCGGTGTGCCGAATGCACCACGTAATACGCATAACGCGCCGGCATCTCAGGGCCCGGCAAGGCCACCAGGCTGCCATCGGCCAGGTGGCTCGCTGCCAGGCGGCTTCGCGCCAGGATGACGCCCAGGCCATGGCTGGCGGCGATCAAGCCGTCGCTCGAATCGTTGATGGTATGGATGCGCGGCGAGCGGGGCGGCCTAAGGCCTGCGGCGCGGAACCACTCGCGCCAACCCTCCGGGGCGATGTCGATCACCAGCGGCAGGTTGGCGACGTCCGCCGGTGTCTTCACGGTTGCAGCGACCGCGGGCGAGGCCATGGCCTGGAGGGTTTCATCCATCAGGAAGCGCGATACCAGCCCCTGCCACTGGCCCATGCCGTAGCGGATGCCGAGGTCGGGGCCGCCCTCGTCGAATCGCACCAGGGTGCGGTCGGTATCGATGGCCACGTGGATCTCCGGGTGCGCCGCCACGAAGGCGGCGATGCGTGGCATCAGCCAGCGGCTGGAGAACGAGGGCAGGGCCGTGATGCGCAGGGTGCTGTCACGGCGGTGGCGGCGCAGGCCATCGAGCACGCCGTCGATGTCGGCCAGGGCAGAGCCCGTGGCATCGGCCAGAAGGCGCCCCTCGGGCGTGAGTGCCACGCCGCGCGCGTGGCGCTGGAACAGCGAGACGCCCAGGGTGGCCTCGAGCTTGCGCACATGATGGCTAACGGCACTGGCCGTCAGGTGCAGCTCCTCCGCAGCATGGGCAAAATTCTGGTGGCGCGCCGCGGAGGCAAACGCCGCCAGGGCAGGCAACAGGGCTGAGCGCATCGGGAATTCCTCCAGCCACAAATCATACGCGTGTGTGGAACAAGAATCTTGCGCTTGTCTGCGCCTCTGTATTTGCGAAAATGGCCCATAGCCACAAGTGAGCTTCGTCATGACCACGGCTGCCCCCAGCGTCCCTGCTGTTCCTTCCGCCCTCGACGCCCCGGCGCGCGACTGGCGCACTCCGGTTGAACTCACCCTGCTTGGCGCGATCTGGGGCGGCTCGTTCCTGTTCATGCGCATCGCCGCCAACGACTTCGGGCCGTTCCCGCTGGTGCTCACGCGCCTGGTGCTGGGTGCGGCGATCCTGTTGCCCTTCCTTTGGAAGGTGCGCAGCCGCATCACCCTGGCCCACGTGGGCAAGTTGTTCATCGCCGGATTGATCAGCGCCGCGGCGCCGTTTGCCCTGTTCGCCTGGGGTGCCGAGCGGGCACCCGCAGGCATTGGCGCCATCGCCAACAGCGCGACGGTGCTGTTCTCCTCGCTGGTTGCCTTCGTTGCCTTCGGCGAAAAGATCGGCCCGCGCAAGGCACTGGCACTGCTGGTGGGGTTCTCCGGCGTCGTCGTGCTGGCCAGTGGCCGCACGGCGGGCGACAACGTGGCGCCGGCGGCACTGGCCGGTGCGGCGGCTTCGTTCTGTTATGGCCTGGGCGGCAACATCGTCAAGCGTTACCTCAGCGACCTGCCACCCATCGCGGTGGCCGCCGGTACCCTGTTGTGCGCGGCCATCCTGACCGCACCCCTGGCGATCGCAACATGGCCTTCCGCGCCTATCCCGATGCACTCCTGGGCCTGCGCGGCCGCGCTGGGCATTCTCAGCACAGGCCTCGCCTACGCCTTCTACTTCCGCCTGATCCAGCGCATCGGTGCGCCGCGCGCCTCGGTGGCCACCTACCTGGTGCCGCTGTTCGGTGTTGCCTGGGCCTGGTTGTTCCTGGGCGAGGCGCTTACAGTCACCATGGCAGTAGCCGGCGTGGTGATCCTGGGCAGCGTGCTCTTCAGCCAGAAGCGCGGGTAAACCTTCGGCGCATGGCGCCGATCATCCGGTCACGTCTATAGTGGCGCCCTTTGTAGTCAAAGGGGACGCCCGTATGATTCGCCACCGCCTTGCCGCGCACGTTGCAGCCGCGCTTGCCTTTGCCTTTCCGCTGGCTTCGTTCGCCTTCCAGGCAGCCCCGGCAGCGTCCTCATCCGTGGCAACGCCAGCGGCAGCCACGCGTCCCGCCCAGCTTGCCGATTTCGACGCCTACGTGGACAACGTGCGCAAGACATTCGACGTCCCGGGCATTGGCGTGGCCATCATCAAGGACGGCCAGGTGGTGCTGGAGCAGGGCTCAGGCGTACGCAAGATGGGCTCGCCAGCGCCGGTGGATGCGCACACCATGTTCGCCATCGCATCGAACACCAAGGCTTTCACGTCAGCGGCGCTGTCGATCCTTGCCGATGAGAAAAAGATCGACATGAACGACCGCGTGGTGGACCGCCTGCCGTGGTTCCAGATGTCCGACCCCTACGTGACGCGTGAGATGCGCATCCGCGACCTGCTGGCGCATCGCAGCGGC
>NZ_DATHFX010000423.1:0-8564 GCF_035317885.1 Pinirhizobacter sp. | reverse complement strand
CGACGCCTTCAGGCGCTACACCTGTGACCCGGCTGTCCTTGCCGCCTATCTTGAACGCTGGCCGCAAATCCGGCGGGAACGCGAAGACCGCGAACGCGCCGCACGGCTTGGGCCGAAGCTGGCGCTGGCGATGGCCGAGAGGCATCGCTGGGCCGGTGCGGAGTAAGTAAGGCGGAGTTCTACCACTCCGCCTTCAATACCTTGAACGGTTTCTCCAGCCGCACACTGTCAGCGGTGTAGTCGGTCACCGACTTACCGTCGACCACCACCTTGGCCGGCTTCGACCGTGCCGGCCAGAACACGCGCAGATGACTGCCTTTCCTGATGCCGTCGCCGAGCGTCACGGTAAGCGCCGCACCTTGCTGGCGTGCGGTCATCGTCAGCGATCCGTACTCCGTGGGTAGCTTGTCCACCGACAGGCCCTCGCCCGCCACCCAGGATGCGCCGACACCGGGCAACAGATACAGGCCGTCGTCGGCTTCGCGCATCAGCATGCCGAAGATGGCGCGGGCGTATTCCGAACCGATCCAGGTGTGCGGCATGTCGCCGAGGTAACCCGGATGGCGCAGGCGCGAGTGAACGACTTCAGCGAACACGTTCCAGCCCAGCGGGCGGCGGTCGTGGACGAAGTCTTCCAGCAATTCATTGGCCACGTCCGGGCGGTCCAGCCGCACGTAGGTGAGCACGTTGCGTATCTCATAGGGTGTGTAGGCGTAGAGCGAGCCCGGCGCCCGCCGTGCACGCACGTCGACAAGATAGCGATCGAAGGTGTTCTTCAGGGCCTCCGGCGGCATGATGTCCTGCTGGCCGGCAGGATCAAGGCCAATGGACACGCTGGTGGGATCGTTGCCGCCGAGGTCGGCATCCGATGGCATGGAATCCGAACCCTTCCAGGCCATGGTGCTGCGGATGGACGCCGCGACCGACTCACGCAGCGCCTGGTACTGCTTGCGCGCGTACTCGGCCAACGCCGTGTCACCCCAGCGTTCGGCAAGCCACAGGCCGTCGTGCCATCCCTTCAGCGCCCAGTAGTCATCCCAGTAGCTATGCGTGGGGCTGGAATAACCTTCGTGGCTGATCGATGGCGCGATGATGCCTTGGAAGCGCCCAGGCGCCGGCTGGTTGGCCAGGTAACCCGGCACCATGGTGCGCTCGCGCAACACCTGCAGGAATTTCAGTGCCGCTTCCACCTTGGGCTTGAGTTCCCGCACGGAACCCGCGCCACCATCAAGGCGCGCCACATCCGCCACCAGCGTGATGAATTCACCCTGGCTGTCGTACTCGATGTCCGAACCGAAGCCACGGTTGACGCTGCCGTCCTGGTTCAGGATCGGTGAAACCAATCCGTTTTCGTGCACGGCGTGGCTGGCATACCAGGTGAGGTAATCGCGGGCCACGCGGGCCTGTCCCATGCGCAGCAGGATCGATGATGTCGCCGCGCCATCGCGGATGAATGACCGGTCGTAGTTGCGCGGCCCCGCCTGCATCGCGTGGCCCGTCTGGTTGATCAGCATGTAGGCCGCCTGCGAGCGCAACACGTCCACCAGGCTCTCATCGGGCAATCGGATCCCTACGTTACCCAGTCGATGGTGCCAGTCGGCCGCCACCGCATCAGCACGCGCGTCGAACCCGTCAGCCGGCGACACCACGGAGCGGCCCAGCAACGGAAACGCCGCGACCACATCGCGATGCTCGCCCGGTGCCAGGTGCACCGTATAGGAAAGCGCGCCCGAAGCCAGGCCGCTGTCGTCGTGCACCACGTTGCCATCGGGCAGTTTGCCGGCAGCGACCGCGGCGGTGATTTCACCCTCGCCGTGCGCGCCGAAGGCCGAGACTCCCGCCTGCGTCGGCGCGGTCGAAGCCTGCATCAGGAGCTTGCCGTTGACGTTCACCGTGCCCTCGCCGATGGCAAGGTCATGGATGGCCGACACACCGCCGTTCTGCCACGGCGGGTTCATCTGCATCGGCCGCACGATCAGTGACAGGCTGCCGTCGATGGGCGTACTGCCGGTATTGAGAAGACGGTGGCGCACTTCAGTCACCGGCTGGCCGTCGACGTCGCGCGTGAATGCTTCGCTGCGCAGGCTCAAGCCAGGTTGCACTGTCCATTCCACGGCCGGCATCGGCATCCATTGGTCCCGCAACGTCTGCTTAAGCGTTGCCTGCGCGGCGGACACGGCATGGCCCGAAGCATCGCGCCACACCGGTTGCACCAGCGGCATGCCGCGAGCTGCCTCGATGTTGCCGTATTCATCGAAGATGGATTTCTGCGGCCCGGCCGGGATGCCCACCACCGTCCAGTACACCTGCATCTGATGCAGCGACGACGGGAACAGCTGTGCATTGGCGCGCGAGGCGACGACCTCGTAGCGTTTCATCGGCGTCATCAGGCGCGCCGGGCCCAGCAAGGACAAGCGACTGATCGCCGGAGCCTTGCCATCGACGCCCTGCACAAGAAGACGAAGCGATTTCGGACTGAAGGCCTCACTGGCGGCGAGGTAGGACGTCTCACCCTGCGGGCCCGGGTCGTCCGACACCGCTATCCAGTGCCCCGAAGCATCCAGTTGCTCCAGGCGCGCATCGCCGCGGGGCCCCGCCCACGTCGCTTCAACCCCGGCTGTGGGAAATGCCCGCGGGAACTGGATCACCAACGAACGTGACGTCTTGGCCGAAGCGTCCGCAGCTTTGCCTTCGATCGCGCGAGCTGCCGAGGGTGCCCATATACCGGCCGGTTCCTTGCCCGCCAGACCCTGGATCCGTGGTGAGTCTTCCACCGATACCGGCTCGAACTCGAACACCGAGACACCCCAGTCGGCCGTCCGCGGCGCACTGGCAAGGCGCAGGTAACGCGCCTCTACCTGGGGGAAGAAGATGTAGTCAGTGCCGCCTTTCGAATCCGTGGTGGCGTAGGCCTGCTTCCAGGCCTTGCCATCCAGTGAGGTCTGGATGCTGTACGACTGGGCGAAGCCACTGTCCCAGTGAATCCTGACTCCGCCCACCGCGGCGGCCTTGCCCATGTCCACTTGCAACCAGTTATCGGCACTGAAGGAACCACCCCAGCGGGTGGTCTCGTCGCCGTCGATGGCGTTGGCCGGCGCCAGCGCCGGCACCGCATCCGATGAAGCCGTGGCGTGCCATTGGGCACGTGGCGGCAACGCCGCGTGGGCGATACCGGCCAGGAAAAGGGCGCAAAGCCCGGTCGCAAGGGAAACATTCTTTCGCATCGATCGGGGAACCTTCAAGGCAGCCTTCCTGGCTTCAAGGGGAGGTCCCGGATGCTAATATGAAAACGTTTACATGACAGCCTGCGTCGCAACAATGCCTTGCGCTACCGCGGCTTACATTGGGCTCGGCTTCCAGCTTGCGGCCCAGCGTGAAGGCTTGGATCCCATCACGAAAGCCAGTTCTCCGCCGGCCTGGATCTGCGCCCAGGTGATCACCGGCTCGTCCAGAGGTTTGCCATTCAACGTGGCGGACTGAATATAGATATTGGCCGCCGATGCATTGGCGGACTTGACCGAAAACACCTTGCCGTTGGGCAGGTTCAAGGTCACCCCGCCATAGATCGGGCTGCCGATCATGTACTGCCCGGACACCGGGTTGACCGGGTAGAAGCCCATGGCTGTGAAGACGTACCACGCCGACATCTGGCCGCAATCCTCGTTGCCCAGTACGCCGTTGGGCGTGTTCGAGTACGCATCGCGGGCGAGCTGGCGCACGCGCTCCTGGGTTTTCCACGGCTGGCCGAAATAGTCGTAGAGGTATCCGTAGTGGTGGCTGGGCTCGTTGTCGTGGCGGTTGTGGCCGCCATGGAAGTGCTCATCGAGCTTGGCCGCCGCCTGGGCCGGCCCGCCCATCAACTTCATCACGCCGGGAATATCGTGCAGGGCCGCGAACAGGTACACCCACTGATCACCCTCGGTCCAGCCGCGGTCAGGCGCAGCCCAGGAGCCATCGAGGTTGCGCGCCTGCATGAAGCCGCGCTTCGGGTTCCACAGGTTCTTGTAAGCCAGTGACCGTTTGCGGAAGAAGGCGGCATCGTCGTTCCGGCCGAGCGCACGCGCTACTTCCGCCACGGCGTAGTCGTCGAAGGATTCTTCCTGCGTGCTGGAGGCGCTTTCGGAAATCTTGTCGTCGGGGATGTAGCCGATCTTCGCGCTCCAGGTAAGCCCTGCACGGGCTTCGTAGGGCGTGTGCGGCTCGCGATCGAACCAGCGACGCGTGGTGTCGCCATCGGGCGGCACGGTGGCGTCCTTGTGCACCGCCGCCCAGGCCAGGTTCCAGTCGAAGCCCTTGAAGCCCTTGTTCACAGCCTCCGCTACCAGCGCATCGGCGTGGGTGCCGATCATGATGTTGGTGTAGCTGGGGTTGGGCCATTTGGGCATCCAGCCACCTTCCTGGTAGTTCTGCAGGAGTGCCTTGATCATGCCGTCGACGCGCTCGGGAGCGAACAGGGTGATCAGGCTGTTCTCGGCACGGAAGGTGTCCCAGATCGAATAAGCCGTGTACGACTCGCCCTCATGCACCTTGTCGTCGAAGGCGCTGTAGTAACGGCCATGCTCGGAAAACAGTTTCGGGTATAGCAATGCGTGGTAGAGCGCGCTGTAGAACACATGGCGCTCGTCGTCGCTGGCGCCATCGAGCGTGGCGATGCCAAGCTTGGCGTTCCAGGTGGCCTTCAGCGCATCGCGCCTGGCTTCGAAATTCCAGTCGGGCATTTCCGCATCGAGGTTGGCGCGGGCCTGTTCGATGCTGATGAACGACGTGCCCACCTGCGCTTCCACCACACCGCTGGCGGAAGTGTCGAAGGAGACGAAGGCACCCACATTGTCGCCGGCCACGGTGTCCTTGCCCGGCACCATCAATACGCCCTGGTACACCGTGCGCGCCGAGAACGGCTGGTGGAAACGCACCACGAAATAGCCCTTGAAATTCGCAAGCTTCAGGGGACCCAGATGCGCGTCCATGCGGTCGGGGTTGTAGCCTGATATCTCGTGGCGCACCGGATCGATGCTGACTTCACCATTGACATGCGGCCGCGTGCCTTCGATCAGCACGCTGGCCTTCGACTTCAACGGAAAGGTAAAGCGCAAGTGGCTGGCGTGGTCGGTGGCCGTCATCTCCGTCTTGATGCGGTGATCGTCGCCCTTGCCCATGGTGACCGCGTAGTAGTACGGCGTGCTTGTTTCATCGTCATGGGAAAACGGCTGCTGACGGGCCTCGGGCGCATAGTTGATGCCGCCGATCTCCGGCATCAGGGTGACGTAGCCATAGTCGCCCATCCAGATCGCCGCCTGGTGCGTGCCGATGAAGCCCTGGATCTGGGTGTCTTCATAGGCATAGCTGGTGACGCTGATGCGGTTCTGGCGGGTTTGCGCCGTCCAGTTGGTCATGCCGAAGGGCGTGGTCACCACCGGCATGCTGCCGCCGTATTCCACGCCGCCGCCGCCCGTACCGATATAGGTATTGACCCAATCCACCGGCGAGGAAGCCGGCGCCGGCGCCGCCCCAAGGCCCGTTGCCCATGCCAGGCACACTGCTGTGACAACGACACGCATGAACGACGTCATGGACGACCCTAAGTGAACGACAAGAGGTCTTTATAGCTCCGGGCGGCCCACGCGCCTAGCCCGGCGTGGATGGCCTGCTAGCATGCGCACCATGCCCGCCCCCATCGAAGAACGCGTCGCCCCGGCCCACGCCTTGCGTCCGGACGACTTCGTCGGCCGTTCCACGCCGCTGGTGCTGCGCGGGCTGGGACGTGATTGGGCAGTCGTCCAGAAGGGTCGTGAATCGGCAACGGCCTTCGCCGCCCACCTGGCCCTGCTCGACAGCGGCGGGGTGGTCGACACCCTGCTGATGGATCCTGCCGCGGGCGGCATGGTGGGTTACGACGCCGACATGACCGGCTTCAACTATGCCCACCATCGCGTCACCGTGACCCAGGGACTGAAGCGCCTGGCCGCCTATAGCCGCCAGGAAGGCGCAACACCCGGATTGGCGATCCAGAGCGCGCCGGTGGACAACGTGTTGCCCGGGCTGCTTCCCGATGATGCACTGCCATTCCTTGATCGCATGGTACGACCGAGGATATGGATCGGTAACCACGTCACTACGCCGGCGCATTTCGATGAGTTCCACAACATCGCAGTGGTGGCCTGTGGCCGCCGACGCTTTACCCTGCTGCCGCCCTCCCAGGTAAGCAATCTCTACGTAGGGCCGCTGGACTTCGCGCCTACTGGGGCGGCAATCGCCATGGCACCACTGGACCCGGCCGATGCCCGTTTCCCACGGCTGAAACTTGCCATGGAACACGCCCTGGTGGCCGAGCTTGAACCCGGCGACGCGATCTTCATTCCCCCGGTGTGGTGGCACCATGTGGAATCACTTGAGCCACTGAACGCGCTGGTGAACTGGTGGTGGAAGCCGGCCTCCACCGCCGGCGTGGTGCCGGGTACCGCGCTGGGCGCCTTGATGAACGCCATCCTGGCCTTCCGTTCGCTGCCCGCCGCCGAGCGCAAGGCCTGGCGCGAACTGCTTGACTGGTATGTGTTCGGCGAAGAAGACCCCTCCGCGCATATTCCCGCCCACCGGAAGGGCGTGCTTGGCGAACTCACGCCCGACCTCGCCGCGCGCCTTCGCGATGCGGTCCGGCACTACCTGTAAGGACACCGTGCATGAGCAACGCGTGGCACTCGCCGCCTGACGGTCCGGCCGTCGACGGTGCGCCGGCCGGCGAGGCCACCGCTCATCCGGCCATGGTGCTGGCCACCACCATCCTTGCCTCGAGCCTTTCCTTCATCGACGGGTCGATCGTCAATGTGGGACTGCCGGCAATCGGCCATGGGCTTGGCGCCGATGGCGCGCAGCTATCCTGGGTAGTCAACGGTTACCTGTTGCCGCTCAGTGCCCTGCTGCTTACCGGCGGTGCCGCGGGCGACCTGTTCGGCCGTCGGCGGCTGCTGGTGTCAGGCCTGGTGCTGTTCGCCGTGGCGTCGCTGCTTTGCACGTTCGCGCCTACCTTCGGTTGGCTGCTGGCCGGCCGCGTGCTGCAGGGTACGGGCGCGGCGATGCTGATGCCCAACAGCCTGGCGATCCTTGCCGCCACGTTCGACGGAGCGCGCCGCGGCAGGGCCATCGGTATCTGGGCCGCGGCAGGCGCAGTGGGCGCGGCAGGCGCGCCTTTGCTCGGTGGCTGGCTGATCGATGCCGTCGGCTGGCGCTGGATGTTCCTGATGAACCTGCCCATCGCCCTGGCGGCAATCATCCTGGCGATGCGCTACGTACCAGCCGGCGGGGGCGACGCACGGCCCAGGCTGGATGTGCCCGGCGCGGTACTGGCGTCGGCTGCACTGGCACTATTGACCTGGGCGCTCACCATCGTTTCCGAAGCGCGGATGCTGCCCTTGCGTGCTGCCATCGCCTTGTTGCTCGGCATCGCACTGGGCGTTGCCTTCGTCGTGGCCGAGCATCGCCGCGGCGACCGGGCGATGCTGCCGCTGGCCCTGTTCCATTCGCGCGGGTTCGTCGGCCTTACCGTCCTTACCTTCCTGCTGTATGGCGCATTGGGCGGCGTACTGGTGCTCATTCCGTATGTGCTGATCCGCCTCACACACTATCCGGCGATGGTTGCGGGCGCAGCGCTCCTGCCACTGCCGATCGTGATTTCGGTGGCGTCGCCGTTGATGGGGCGGATGGCCGGCAAGCTTGGGGCACGCTTGCCGTTGTCGATTGGCCCGGTGATCGTTGGCGGCGGGTTGCTGCTGGCAACCCGAATACCCAGCGACGGGAATTACTGGACGGGAACCTTCCCGGCGATGGTGATCATCGCCCTGGGCATGGCCGGGGCGGTGGCGCCGCTCACCACGGCGGTGTTCGCCTCGGTGCAAAACCGCCATGCGGGCGTGGCCTCGGGCTTCAACAGCGCCGTGGCGCGCACGGGGGGCCTGGTGGCCACTGCCTTGCTCGGTGGCGTGCTAGCTGCCAGCGGCCTGCAGCTTGCCGCAGGCTACGACATGGCGCTGATGGTGGGCGCAGCCTGTGCGGTAGCGGCAGGCGTGGTTGCCTTCATCACCATCGAAGGCAGGCGGGAACTATAATCGGCATCATGAATGCCCAAGCCGATGACGTGCTGCTGCCCCTGTTGCGCGAGCAACTTCGACATGATGGTTTTGCGTTTGCCAAAGCCGATGCCATGGCCGGCCTGCTGGGCCCGCTGCCCGACTTCGAAGCGTTCGCAGCCAGCTGGGAACGCCTGGCGCCGGATACCTACCTTGCCGCGCGCGGACGCCAGCGCCGCCGCCGGCACGCCACCTTCCGCGTGGATGAAACAGGCGCCATCAGCCAGGCGCCGCACCAGGCGCACTACCAGAGCCTGGCGTACAACACGCTGCAAGGTGACATCGAGCGCTGGTTCGAACCGGTGGAGCCGGACATCGCCGCAAGCCTCACGCTGGCGGCGATCCTCAGGCTATGCCACGAACTGTTCGCCTCGCTCGCCGCGGCCGTGCCACGCTGGCACGTGGAGCTTCACCAGTTCCGCATCGAGGCGGCGGCAGGCGCCG
>NZ_DATHFX010000422.1:0-6889 GCF_035317885.1 Pinirhizobacter sp. | reverse complement strand
AGCCGACGGTACGAACTCGGTGTCGGCAGGTACGTTCAATGCCTCCAACACCATGACCGGTGCGGCATCGGCAGCAGCTGGTGTCACGGTGATCGCGCAGAACAGCGGCATGGCGTCGCTGATCCAGCAGAGCGTGAACGTGCAGGCCAACCTCAACGTTGGCGGGCAATAAGCAATGAAGCTTGCCACGGGGCGCCCCCGGACGCCCCGTGGTTTTCCCGTCCGCGAAGGAGAACACCATGCCAGTCAAATCCACCCTTGCCATCGCCGCGCTTGCGATGTGCGGGTTGTGCCACGCAGGCAGTCCACCGCCGACGGCTAACGTCGACCTGGGAAAGAGCGTGGACGACAGCAAGCTTGCCGCCGCCAGTGGCGGCGCCGACATCATCAGCCGACAGCAACTTTCGGGCACCGTGGGCGACAACAGCGTCGACCGCGCCGTAACCGGTAGCAATTCGATTTCCGGCAGCGCCCTCGGAAGCAGCGCCGGCATTCCGATGGTGATCCAGAACAGCGGCAACAACGTGCTGATCCAGAACGCCACCATCGTCAACGTGCAATTCCAGCCATGAAGAAACACGCGGCCTGGTGTCTCGTCGCGCTGGCCCTGGCGGGATCCGCCCAGGCTATCGACGTGCCCGGTGCCCAGGGCATTACCTACCGGCTGGCCGTGACCAGCCTGAAGGAAGCCCGTTTCCGCCAGACCATCCGCCAGCAGTACGACTTCTCGTGCGGTTCTGCTGCCGTGGCCACCTTGTTGACTTACCAGTACGGCTATCCGGTGGACGAAAAAACCGCCTTCGCCCAGATGTACAACAACGGCGACCGCGCGAAGATCAACCGCGAAGGGTTCTCGCTGCTGGACATCAAGCTGTTCCTCAGGCAACTCGGCTTCGAAGCCGACGGCTTCGAGGTACCGCTGGACAAGCTCATTTCCGAAGGCCTTCCGGCCATCGCTCTGATCGACAACCGCGGCTACCACCATTTCGTGGTGATCAAGGGCGTCTCCGACGGCCGCGTGCTGGTAGGCGATCCGGCCACGGGCACGCATTCAATGTCGCGCGCGCGCTTCGAGGACATGTGGAAGAGCCGCTTGCTCTTCGTCATCCACAACCGCCGCGACCTTGCTGTCTTCAACAATCCCGTCGACTGGCGCGCAGCGCCTATGGCGCCACTGGCCAGCGGCATCGACCGCCGCGGCCTGGACACCATCACCCTGCCCAAGCGTGGGCCGGGCGACATCTGAGTATCCCATCATGAACACACGTCTTTGCCTCGCCCTCGCCATCCCGCTCGTCATCGCAGCGGTTCCCACGCAAGCCCGCGCCGCCGACCGCTGGGGCGGCATCGATCGCTGGACCCCGGTGAGCGATGCAAGGCTGGCCCAGGCACGCGGAGGCTTCGACATCGGCAACGGCCTGATGGCCTCGTTCGGCTTCGATCGCACGGTAACCATCAACGGCGTCACCACCACGATCGCCAATGTGCAGATCCCGGACATCGCCAAGATGACGAAAGACCAGGCCAAGGCGCTTGAAGCCGCCACCCGCGCCCAGTTTGTGCAGAACGGCCCGGGCAATTCGGTATCGGCGCCTATCGTGGCTTCGCCGTCCAGCAGCACCACGACCACCACGCAAGGGCAGACGCCCTCCACCACGGCGGCGGGTTCCACCGCCAATACGTCCCCGACCAGTGGCGAGGCATCGGAAAGCACGCTGTCCTCCGCGACAGCCCCGGCCAACGGCACGGGCCAGGTGCCGGCCAAGGCGACCACGCCCGACAGCGTGGCGACCGCCGCGATAGTCGCGCCAGCCGTCGCCGCGGCCACCCAGGCCATCGGCAACAGCGCCACGGTGATCCAGAACTCGCTCGACAACCAGACCATCCAGGGCTCAACCACGCTGACCACAACCGTCAACTCGCTGAGCACGTTCCACAGCATCAATTTCCAGGCAGGGCTGCAAGACGCGCTGATCCGGTCGCGCTGAAGGCAGCGAACGATGAAACGACCACCACCGGGAGGGGGAGATGGCGCTTTCCAGGACAAGGAAAACCGTGTTCGCGGCAAGCCTGGGGCTTGCTGTGGCCGGCGGCGGGGCGGGCGCGCAGCAAGCGCCGGCCGGTAACGCCACCCCCAGCTCGCCGGCGGCGCCGGTGAGTGAAGTCGTGCGCCAGAAGGTAGTGGCGCAGGGCGAACAGATCGAAGCCACGCGCCAGAGCATCGCGGCGCAGGCCGCGCAGCTGGACGAGATGCGCAGGCAACTGGCCAAGCAGGAGGCCGACCTGCAAGCCCTGCGGGCAGCGGTCGGCCTGCCCTCGACCACCGTCACCGTCACCGCCCCGCGCAGCCGCCAGATATCAGCGGCTGACGAGCAGGCCGCCGCATCGGCCGGGGCTCCGGTGGTACAAAACACGCGCCAGGTGGGCCGTGCGCCGGAAACCCAGGAACGCCCGCCGGAAGTGGCACCGATCTTCGACCAGCCCGGTGTGCTCACGCCCAAGGGCCGGTTCATCCTGGAACCGTCCTATCAGTTCGGCTATTCGTCGTCCGACCGCGTGGCCCTGGTGGGCTACACCATCATCCCGGCGATCCTGATCGGCCTGATCGACGTACGCCAGGTCAAGACCACCACGCAAACGGCGGGGCTTGCCGTGCGCTACGGCCTTACCAACCGGCTGGAACTGGAATTGCGGGTGCCCTACGTCCATTCGCACACCGACACCATCAGCCGCGAGATCTTCACAGGTACCGCGCAGGACAATGCCTTCGGCGCCAACGGCAAGGGCATCGGCGATATTGAGGCCACCGCCCGCTACCAGCTCAACGACGGTGGGGCGGACAAGGCCTATTACGTAGGCTGGCTGCGGGTGAAGTCGCGCACGGGCAAGGATCCCTTCGAGGTGGTCACTGACTGCGTCACCCGCTGCGTGGAGAACGCTACCGGTACCGGCCTGCCGCTGGAACTGCCACGGGGCTCGGGCTTCTGGTCGGTGCAACCGGGCGTGACCTGGCTGTTCCCCTCCGACCCGATCGTGCTGTTCGGCAATATCAGCTATCTCTACAACTTCACTCGCCACGATGTCAGCCGCACCGTGCTCGCCGCCGGCAAGCAGGACCTGGGCGATATCCATGCCGGCAACATTTTCGACGTAAGCCTGGGGATGGGCCTGGCGCTGAACGAAAAAATGTCGATGAGCATTGGCTACGACCAGGCACTGGTGGCTGCCACTACGCAGAACGGCAGGCGCCTGCCAGGTTCCGTGCGCACGGTGCTCGGCACGCTCCTGATTGGCGGGTCCTACCGTTTCAACGACAAGCGCACCCTCAACGTCACCCTGGGCGTGGGCGTGACCCGCGACACTCCCGACGCCAACCTCACTGTGAGGGTGCCTTTCGCCTATTGATAGGGCCGTCCAAACGACCTGTTAACGCGCAACGTTGCAGTGAATTCACGGTCCAGGCCGTATCATGCTTATCGTTGGCTCCCCGATGAATGGAGGGCAAACGAAGCGGACTTGAAATACCTCGAAGGGGAACCATTTCCCTTCCCGAGGATCAAAGTTCTCAGACCGTCGTGATGGCGGTAAGCGGCAGGCAACCCTACGGGGCCCTGCCAGGGGTCGGCCCACCTTTCCCCTAAGGTCGCCGGCTAACAAAGCCCCGCCAGCCCCTCCCCTGGCTCGCGGGGTTTTTTTTGCCCGCGATTTTAGTAAGTAAGGATGACGGACTAAGAGGACACTAGTAGCGGCGAAGGACTACACAACCACGGGAATATCCCTGCACGACCTGGAAATCCCGGTGGCCGGACTCGGGGCATAATCCTGACAGGCAAACGAAAGCAACGGAGGTCAAGGGAACGGAATTCGTAAACGCGCGACGAGATTCCCGTCGCAGGAAACAAATGAACAAGGAGATGTTCCATGGCAAGCAACTTCAAGGCTTCAACTCGGCGCCAGGCCACCATCCAGGCCAAACCGATACGCCGCCGCAGCATTGGCCGTCCCGCCGCCGACGCCGAGTCCATCGGTCGCGAAGGCCTGATCGAAACAACCTGCCAGCTCCTGCGCGAGCTGCCCCCCAATCTCATCACCCGGGCTGAAGTGGCGCGCCGCGCCAACGTCGATCCGTCGCTGATCCGCTATTACTTCAACGATCGGTCGTCGTTGCTGGAGGCCGCCACCGAACGCATCACTGCGGCATTCAGTCGCAGCCTGGCCAAGGCCGCCGCCAGCCGGGGCACGACGGCCGATGCGCGGGTACGGGCAAGAGTCAACGCCATCTTCGACCTGATCGGCGAGTATCCCTTCTTCCAGCGATTGTTCGTCGAGGAACTCTCCGATAGTCCCTCGCGTGCCGGCGACAAGCTGCTGCGCAAGCTGGTGCTCGAAGCCATCGGCGACCTTCGCCAGGTGGTCAACGAGGGCGTTCGCGCCGGCGAGTTCAAGACCACCAACCTGCCATTCCTGTTCGCCTCGATGCTGGGCCTGGCCGAATTCGCCGCCACCGGAGCTACCGTGCTGAACATGGCCACGCAGGGGAAACTCGACCAGGCTACCGCGGCACGGCGTTATCGCAGCTACGTCGGCGACATGCTGGTCGGCGGGCTACGCGCAGGTTGAACATCCGCCCGTTTCCGGCCGCCGGGGCACGCGGGTTGGGGGTCAGAGTAATTACTCTGACCCCGTTTCCGCGTATGACCCCGTTTCCGCGTACCCCGGAGGCCGGAATATCGTTGCAGTCGCAACTACCGGCGGCGGCCGCGCGGCGTGGCCGCTTTCCTCGCCGCGGAGGTGCTGGCTACCTTTCGGACGGCTTTCTTCGGCGCCGATTTCCTCGCCTTCGCCGGACGTGCGGTGGCCTGCTTAAGTGCGGGCAGTGGCGCCGACGAGGGCCCTGACGGTTTTTTCTTCGCCGCGGCGCGCCGCTGGGCGGATTTATCTACCTTCGGCTTGGGTTTGAGTACGGGTGGCCTGGGTGCACGGGTCTTCTGCGCCGCCACCGGGCGCCAGGTGTGGCCGCCACTCAGGGCCAGCAGGGTGTCGGCCGCCGCGGGGCCCGCACTACCGGACGCATAGTTGGGGAATTCCGACGGCGTGCGCTTGGTCCAGGCCTCCAGCAGCGGCTGCACCACGCGCCAGGAGGCTTCCACCATGTCGGCGCGCTGGAACAGCGTGGCGTCGCCCGTCATCACGTCGTACAGCAATGTTTCGTAACCCACGTTGGCCTGGCTGGGAAACCAGTCGGCGTAGTTGAAGTCCATGCGCACCGGGGCCAGTTCCATCTTCGGTCCCGGCCGCTTGACGTCGAACTGCAGCGAGATGCCCTCGTTGGGCTGGATCTGCAGCACCAGCCAGTCCGGCCCGAAGGCGTCCATGTTGGTGCCGCGGAACGGCGCGAATGGGGCGGACTTGAAACGGATGGCGATCTCGGTGGTGCGGCGTGCCAGGTGCTTGCCCGTGCGCAGGTAGAACGGCACGCCGGCCCAGCGCCATGTGTCGACGGCAAGTTTCATCGCCACGTAGGTTTCCGTCGGCGAATCCGGCGCCACGTCGGGCTCGTCCCGGTAGGGACGGGCCAGGTCACCGTTGACTGCACCGGGGCCGTACTGGCCACGGACAGCGTCCTCCACGTTCACCGGCCGGATCGCCTCGATGGCCTCGGCCTTGCGTGTGCGCACCGCCTCGGCGGCGAACGACGACGGCGGTTCCATGGCTACCATCGCCACCAGCTGGAACAAGTGGTTGGGCACCATGTCGCGCAGGCAACCTGTTTGTTCGTAGAACGAACCACGCGCTTCCACGCCCACGGTTTCGGCCACGGTGATCTGCACATGGTCGATGCGGTCGCGATGCCAGATGGGTTCGAAAAGACCATTGGCGAAACGGAAGGCCAGGATGTTCTGCACCGTTTCCTTGCCAAGGAAATGATCGATGCGATAGACCTGTTCCTCGCGCAGGGATTTCAGGATCCGCGCGTTCAGGGCCTGTGCCGACGGCAGGTCGTGCCCGAAGGGCTTCTCGATCACTACGCGGCGCCAGCCGGCTCCGTTGACGTTTTCCTGGGTGAGTTTTGCACCGTTGAGCATGTCGATGACGGGGCCGAAGAACCGCTCGGGCGTGGCAAGGTAGAACAGCACGTTGCCCTGGGTACCGAAGCGGCCGGCGATCGTCTCCAGCGACTTGCCCAGGCGGTTGTAGGTAGCCGCCTCGTCGAATTCGCCCAGTACCAGCGACATGCGCTGGGTGAGCCAGGTCCAGGCTTCCTCATCGACGCTGGCCAGGTGCCCCTCGCTGGAAGAATTGGCTACGAAGCTGTCCATCGAACGGCGCAGGTTGCGCTTCCAGATGACGTCCGAGTCGCTGCCGTGGTTTACCCCGATGAGCGCGAAGTCATCTGGCAACAGGCCGCTGCGCCGCATGTTGTACAGCGCGGGCACGACCAGCCGCGAGGTAAGGTCGCCGCTGGCCCCGAAGATCACCATGGCGCATGGATTGGCCTTCGGTGGCCGGCCGGCATCGCCGGCCCGCGAGGTGGTTGCATCTTTGGGCAGCATCGATGTGCGTTTGGCCATCGGGGAATCTCCGTGTTGTGAGCTTGGCTAACTGATGACGGCGGCGTCCACGCCTTCGCGCGACTTCGCGGTGACGCTGGTGGACCGGGCGATGCTATAGGCGGCGTTGACGAGCGCCACGTGCGAGAAAGCCTGCGGGAAATTGCCCAGCTGGCGTTTGGCCACCGGATCGTATTCCTCGGCCAGCAGCCCAACGTCGTTGGCAAGGCCGGCAAGGCGTGCAAACAAGCGGTTCGCGTCGTCCATGCGGCCGAGCATCACATAGTTCTCTACCAGCCAGAAACTGCAGGCCAGGAACAGGCCCTCGCCCGGCGCCA